>QIJL01000590.1 GCA_003232435.1 Flavobacteriales bacterium
CTGGATCTGAGGATTTCGAGTCGGAATCTTCAATATTTTAAGAAAATTGTGATATGAATAATTCAGAAAGAAAGTTTTGGGCAAGGCTACCCTCTACAACTAAATGATTTTAGAGATGAGATATTTAAGAAATACGAGGGTAACCTTGCAGCTCTGATTTAAGAGCATCTTTCAATTTGTGAACACAGAGTCTATTTAAATGCATCTGCAAATGCCGCGTCTATTGGAGCAAATTCTCTGGGAAGAGTTTGTCTCATACGTTCTGCCTCAGTATTATAAGCACCAAAAGCTTGCATGCTCGCAGCGGAATAACGCATGACAACCTCTGGCGTTCTTTTCCAGGTCAACATCATCTTTACTATTTCTTTCATTTGCCTGATACAGGTCTGAATCCTAGGGGTTTCTGCCTGAAGTTGATCTGCTGTTTCGACATGCTTAAGTCTTACGGTTAACTTTCTTGCGGTTAAGGCCTGCATTTCCATCGGATTAAGGCTGTCAATATTTCCACAGGAGTTGCTGAGTTCCTGCTCAGTGGTCTGTAATTCTTCAAGCTCAGTATGAGTTACATTTTCGTTATTCATAATTTCGGGATCAATAGATACATTATTCTGATTAAATGAGTCACTATTTAGTTCTTCAACTTCGTTACACCCAAAGACCTCTTGCATCTGCTTAAGCATTTCCAGGCCTGCGGTCAATGTCGTCTGGGCAGCGGTATCCATTTTCTCTTTGAGTATTTTACGTCTATCGCCGGGGTTTCGCCCATCTAGTTTGTCTATCATAGGGGCTATAATATTCATTTGCTGCTGAAATTCTCCCTTTATTTCATTTAATGTTTCTTTTCTTCCGCTTTCTGACTGAATCCCTTTCCAGTACGCACACATCCCCACAATCTCTTCCTCGCTGTATTCTTGAACAATCTCATCCATCGTTGCATTTACGTCGGCTGAATTTTCAAAAGTATCTCGGGTTTCCTGTCGAACATCTTCTTCTGTTGGTGGGGCTGTGTAACCCAACTGTCCAAAAAACACGACCATGATTCCGACTAAAAATATCTTTGAAGAAAAGGGGATCCAGTCCATACCATCTCCTATTTTTAATTTACAAATTTTTAATTTACAAAAAGTATTTTATTTAGAGAGACTAATCTAGTAACATAAATTCACAAAAAACAACAGAATCATTTCCGGTCCAGTGCTTTCGCTGTTACGCTTGGACAGAATCCAGGATTGTGGCTAATATGTTCCCCTCTATTTTGCCAGTGAATAAAAACACCTACATTGAGATTGGGCATCTATGGAAAATGAACAAGATAAATTAGGTTTGATCAAGGCCTACATAAATGGAACTTCTTCTCAAGATGCCGATTTAAATAAAATACTTGAAAAGCTGAGAATTTCTAATCTAGAGGATCTTCACAAAATTAAATCAGCGATTGACAGCTCTGTTAGTGTTTCGCTTTCTGAAATCAACGCGTGGAAAAAAAGAAAAAAACACATATTAAGCGAAATCACCCAATTTATTGATAAAAATGAAAACTTACGTGCCGAAAGTAAATCTGCCGAAACTTCAAAAAAATCTTCAATCGTAATGGTGATAGGAGCAATTATTGCGGCTGCAATAGGAGCAATTGCACTCTTGGCAACCCAAACTGGGCCTCCAACTCCTAATGGAACCTCTGAAGAACAGACTTTTGATCAAATGCAGGGAGCATTGGAGATACCGATTTCCGTAGACTTTAAACTTTTGAAATCAAGCCCGGAAAGCCTTGTATCTGTTGACAGTGTTGAGATCGTTGAGGATGGCAATACAATTGAACCAGGGGAACTATTTTGGCTCACTTTTACACCCAAAGAGCTGGGGCATGTGTATTTTTTTTTACGTGATCCCTCCAACCAGACATACACTTTATTTCCTCCAAACAGTGATATAGAAATAAAAGATATAGAACACAGGAATCCTGTTTCTCCCGATGAAAAGTATTCTCTGCCGAAGGAAAACAGTTCATATGTTAGAGATGACACTCCTGGTAAACATATTATCTATACGATTTTTCTAAAAAGGGAATCTGAAAAATTATTAGATATAGCAAGGGGCTTGCTCTCCTTCGGAAAGATTGAACAAAGTCATATTGTCGAAAAAAACGAAAAAGATTTGCTGGATTATATCGACACACTCGCTGAAGCATGTCCCAAATGTGTCAAAACAACTCGATTCAACTAAAACCATGGAACCTATATTTTTGAAAAAACTGAGAATTGATTTTAATCATGTTGTTTATCTGTTGCCTTTTTTTATGTCATTGCTGGTTGGTGAAAAGGTCGTTTCGGCAAGCCCTCATGATTTCGAACCTGTAGTTCAGGCTGGCCATAGCAAAAATATCCTTAGCTCAGCCGTTTCAGATGATGAGAGGTTCATTCTAACGGGTGGCGCAGATAATGCGATGAAGTTATGGGAAAGATCAACTGGAAGAGAAATTAGGAGCTTTTACGGACACAATGGTGGTGTATCAGATATCGCGATAGTCAACGGGGATAATTCTGAAGATAGATATGCGCTTTCATCGTCACGGAAAGATAAAGCCGTTATCTTATGGAATCTCAATAATGGGAAAAAAGAAAAGATTTTTCCTCATCAGCACAACATTCGAGCAATAAGTGTATCTCCCGATAACACATTCTTTTTGTCCGCTGGTGACCATTCACTGATATCATTTTGGGATCTTAAAACATACAATTTAGTACGTACGTACAATGGGCCGGAGGGAGGAATTAACAGCTTAGACCTATCGAAAGATGGTTGGCGGCTTGCTCTTGGTGGAAAAAGAGGGGAGGTGTGGTTAATAGACCTAAAGTCTGGACAAACTATTCACAGATTCACGGGCCATAGGAAGACAGTGACTTCTGTGAAATTCAGTGATGATTCGGCTCTTATTCTTTCGTCCAGTTATGACAAAACAATTAACATATGGGATGTCTCAAATGGGGAACAGGTTAAAAAAATAAAATATAAAACTGCTGTTCTTGACGCTGATTTCTACCGATCAAATAATCAGATTGTCAGTGTCGGAAAAGACAAAAAAATCAATCTCCAGAGTATAGGGGGTTATTCTTTCCTAAAAGAAATTCCGCTTACCTATACAGCCAATAGCGTCTCCATTTTGTCTTCTGGGGAAGGAGTTTTAGTCGGTGGAAGGAATAGACAACTTGCACTTTGGAATCTAGAGACTGATAAAATCATAACCTCTTTTCAGGAACATGCGAGTGCGGAGTATGCCATCTCAATTTCATCAGATGGGCTTAGTGCTATTTCTATTGCCAGCAACGGTTTTCTATCTCTTTGGGACATGAGCAAGGGCCTGTTAGTTAGATCTTTTAAAGCACAAGACCATCTAGTAAGTGCTTTTGCACTTTCTCCAGATGGAACGACTGCATTCTTGGGTAGTAGAAACTCAAAGTTGGAACTATGGGATATTAACGACGGAGCTCTCAGAGAGGAGCAGTTAACTCAAAACTTAGGTGCGATAGAAAGTCTGGATATCTCCCCAGACAACAATAAAGCAATTATCGGCTATTCTAGTCACCAGGCTGTCTTATGGGATATCTATAACGAGGGAGAAAGTTTGATTCAACTCCCTAATCCTGGGCCAGTCGCTGTTGTTGAATTTTCTCAGGATGGAAAATATGTTTTAACAGGGGCAAAAAACACCTTGATCTTATGGGATGTTTCCACAGGAAATAGAACACAAATATTCCAGCTTTCATCGCTAGTATTGCATGCTTCAATTTTAGATGAAGACTTTATTATCTCTATAAGTGGTGATAACAAACTTGAGGTATGGAACCGACATACCGGTCGTCTCGAAAAGACCCTGGGTATTCTTGAAGGCTACGGGCACAGATTGTCTGTTTCACCTGACAGAAAATATATTGTGACAGGGAGCAAGATCTCTCCATTCAATTTCAATCCGATAAAAACAATGCGATATTGGAGTGTGGAAAGTGGAAAAGAGCTTCATGATTTTCAAGGATATAATCAATCAGTCAATGATGTCAGTTTCTTTCCGAATAAAAATGGTATCGTGGCTGTTACAGAAAACAGCTTGAAAATTTATAATGGCAAAACGAATGAGTTAGTCGCAAGACTATCATCTTCACCCGAAGGTGAATCTATCATCATTACCCCCGACGCCTATTTTAGTACAACCGCAGAGGGGGGCAAGGAAATTATTTGGGCATCACGCTCTAACAACGAAACATTTTCATACCAACAGCTTCCTGATTTATTCCGGAATGCGAATGTTATAAGTGATAGGCTTAAAGGGAACCTTTCTTCGGGAAAACCTTCCCCTAAATTGACCTCTCCACCAACTATCACAATAGGAAATTTAAAAAATAATCACAGGACAAAATCCGATCAGATCATAGTTTCAGGAGTTGTTCAGGGTGAAAACCCTATTGAAAAAATTCTTGTGTCTGTAAACGGTAGGGTTGTCAAAGAAACATTTGTCGGCAAGAAATACTTGGAGTTTTCAACCACAGTTCCTCTTATCAACGGTCGTAACCGGATTCAGATTATTGGAGTTGATACTTCCAATTTTTCAAGTAACCCAGTAGTTGTCGATGTCATTTCAGAGAAAAAAGGAAAGAAGAAAAAACTACACGTGATTTCAATAGGAGTTAGTGAGTTTGAAAATCTATCTGATAAGTGGCAATTAGATTTTCCTGACGATGATGCCAAGAAGTTTTCAGAAGTCTTTTCTAATGAAATGAGAAATTCATACGACGAAGTAATTAGAACCACGCTAATCAATAAAGACGCCACCACAAATAATATTCAAAAATTGTTTGAAGGCCTGGCAACTGATGCTGAGGATTTGGTCGTTGTCTTGTTGGCTGGACACGGAGTGATCAATGAACTGGATGGAAAATTTTATTTTCTGTTGTCCAATACTCCTGGGGCTGGAGACGAGATTACATGGGATCAGCTAGATGGTTCCGGAGGGCTTACATGGGATGATATGTCATCCTATTTTTCTAAGGCAAAAGGACGTGTGCTGCTTTTTTTGGATGCATGTCATTCTTCCAAACTTACAGATACAACATTTGTAAATAATAATGATTTAGCATCTGCATTGATCGATTCAAAGCGGGGAGGTATCACGGTATTCTCTGCTTCGAAGGGGAGGCAAAAATCGCAAGAAGACAGTTCGTCTGGATATGGATTATTTACCCAAGCGCTAGTTCAAGGAATAACAAATAGGTCTAAAATGGCAGATGTAGATCGTAATGGTTATATTGAGTTCATAGAGTTAGTTAACTATGTCACTCAATCTGTTTCTCAAAAATCAAAAGGGAAACAAACCCCCTGGTTATCACGTAAAGAAGTCTTTGGAGACTTTACTTTAGTAAGAACGGAGAATAACAGATGATTTTTTTTAGAAAAAGAATTCTCTTTTTTTCGGTATTATTGTCTCAAATGATCTTAAGTAGCATCTCAGGTGCTATCAGCCCAGACAAATCCTCTGCCATCCAAACAGATATTCTTCATGATTTGACCACAGGAAAAAGCTTCAAATATCGAGGAAATACCTACGTATGGAAAGATAATGCGATTACCTTGCAAAATGGGAATAAAGTTAGAGGTATTGATAGGATAGTAGCTAGACGTACTGCCCCTAGGCATGAAATTGTTTTAGGTAGTTCTATTAGGCAGTGTGAAATTGATGATTCTGGCAGAAAAAAATTGAATGAACTTGCTGAAACGATAAAGAAAAATGAACTGAAAATACTATTACAGTTGTCATTTATAAGGCCACCTGTTCTTGATGACAGTTGTTCTGAAAAGAAACTTCTTCAAAAGGTGTCAGAAATTGTTCAGCAAGACGGGATCGCTCCGGCAAGAATTGATATCGCGGATATTGATGACAAACGTCGAGGGACTGGTTCAAAAATTAGATTTTTAACGGTAGCGAAATAGAGCTGAGGCTTGGGAGTATAATGAATTCCATTTGTAACCTCGCACAGATGAGACGATATAAAAAACCAACATTTCAGGAAGTATTTGTAAAGCTATAAAAGAGTCCAGGATGGCTGATCCGATTCTTTTTTTCTGCAAATATAAATACGTAAATCACGATCATCAAGCCCTCGGGCATTTATTATTTTTTCTCGTAAAACGCTTTCATTTGTGCGAACTTTATTGTCTAAAAATAAAATAAGGCCACGTCCTTTGGGGCAAGTTTTTTTGAGTTGGCCTAACTTTATAATTGGATTTTCCACTTTGGTCTTAAAGCCAATACTTCTTCGGCAATGTTTGAACTCAAGTACCATATTCGCTATGACTTCAGAGTTGAACCTGTGCTTGAAACTTTTCGTTTTACTTTTTTTAAGAAATTCCTGGAACAACTCATTTTTCTGATCGTCTGATTCGATTGGCCCGATGGCAAGATCGGGTTTCTTTCCATCCATCCCGTTGCGTATTCGAGTTTCAAGGTGAAGATGACTCCCATCCCCATCAAAATGAGACAGGAGCAGATAATAGAGGTAAGCAGCGACATCTGCCTCTAGAAGTGGAACGAAGCGCCCATTACCCCATGCAGTACCAAGGGTGTCTAGCATTTCTTCAATGAGCTCCCATAACGTACTACTGCTTGAATATTCAGACCAGTTATGCATTCTTTTTCCCATACTTCATGGTATTTATCATTTGACAGAAATAGTAAAGTTTATCTACATCATCTAACAATGTTCTGTTCACTATTAGCCCAAAACCTACGAATAGGGCAGCACATAATTTCCGCTTGTTACGATCAGCAAGTAAGGATTTGCGGTTGAAAGCCACGACATTTTACTAACTCGGGTTTCATTGACTTCAGGAAGATAACAACACGTTATTCCGAATTGGACAGGACTAAGGTGTTGAACCGGGGCGGATATCGCCATCCACCATGGTAATCAGTCTATCTGCTTGGAGGGAGAGTTTTTCATTGTGGGTGACCAGCACAAAGGTCATGCC
>QIJL01000097.1 GCA_003232435.1 Flavobacteriales bacterium
TTCTGTTCAGGAAATATGAACATGTTAGCACCATAACCTCCTGTAAGTCCGAATTGCCAATAGGCGGGTATTCCACGCTCTTTATGAAAAAAATCGCGAGCTAGGGTCATACTTCCCCAAGATGAATTATAGGTTTTACCATCATCCAGTTTTACGAGTGTGTGCAATTTTCGAATCGTTTTGGCAATTTCAGAATCTGTATTGCCGAACTGGGAATACCAAATGGCCAAATCTTCGGCAGAAGTATATAAATTGGTCGGGCCGGCATTTCCATTATTGAGAACGTTCTTCTTAAAACTATCCTCCTGTGGTTGGTATGATTCTGCCAAGCCGGAAATGTTCATTTCATGATCATCACTGAAAATCGAATTCTTCATTTTTAGTGGTTCGAAAATATATGTTCTGGTGAACGTGACAAGCGACTCACCGGAAGCCTTTTTGACAACTTCGGCCATTAGAGTAAACTCAGTGTCTGAATTGACTCGCCCAAAATCAGTGCCGGGTCGGTAACTTAACTGTTTTTGACTACTTATCAAAGTAAGCGCATCTTGATGTGTTAAAATATCCTTGGGTCGCCAACCGATCAATTCTTTTACCATTGAATAATCATTCAAACCTGTTGAATGATTCAACAAATGATTTAGTGTAATCTTGTGATTATATACAGGTAGTTCAGGAATATATTCTCTTATATCATCATCGAACGAAATTTTTCCTTGTTCTTCCAACAAAAACATTGCGAGCACAGTGAACTGTTTGGCAAGATCATCTACCTGAAACTTGGTTTGTAGGGTTATTGGTGCTTTAGTCTGCAAATTTGCTGCCCCGAATCCCTTTAAATAAATAACCTTTCCTTTCTTTAGTATTCCAACGGCGATACCTGGCTTTTCCGGGTCATCCCAAACTTTTAAGATCGAATCGGTATTCTTTTCAATGTCGGACTCCATTTGTGCAAACCCTGGCAAGACCAAAAGAAATCCGTAGAGCGATAACAGTGATTTAAGCATTTTCAAATTTTTAATTCGGATAATTCACGAAAGTGTATGACTTATGGATAATCTTCCAATTCCCCTCATATTTCAATAACATAAGATAATCGGTATAGATTCTTTTGGCATCTGGCATTAGGATTTCGATTTTTGCCATCGAAGCGTCATTCTCAAAATCGATGGAGACAATTCTCCCGATACGATTGCTTTTTTTACCTTCTTTTATCCCACCGATATAATTTTGTCCGTACCATACTTTTAAGCTGTCATTGGTAATGCTGTATAAGTTCAGCTCTGAATGGAATGCTCTTGAAACCCTATCAGGTTCTCCGTTTGCGGTTCCTTCGATATAGTCCATTAAGGTCGCGGCAATCAACTCTAAATCCGATTGGGCCGAACTATTTTGAATTCCAAAAACCAGCAACATGATGATTAAGATCTTGTTCATTTTCATCTTATTTGCTTTTTTGATTATTATTTGAATTTTGAAGCATCTCGACCAACTTTTCTGCTACCAATCTGGCTGCTGATGGGTCTTGACCCGATATCAATCTTCCATCGGATATCATAAAACCATCCCAACCTTCGGTAGAGTATTGAAAATCGCCACCTCTGGTTTCGATAGTTTCTTCAATGGAAAAGGGAAATGTTTTATAATAGGAAGCTTCTTTGTTTTCGAACTTATCTGGAAAGCCATTTACTTTTTTTCCGGCAACCAGATAATTCCCGTTTTTCGTTTTTAAATTGACGATGCCCGCAGTGCCATGGCAAATAGTTGAAATTATACCGTTGTGTTCTTCGTATAGTTCCATTACGATATCTTGGATTTCAATGTTTTCAGGAACGCCGAACATTGCGGCACCGCCACCTCCATAATAAACCGCCTTATATTTGGAAGCCTCTATCTTCGAAGGTTTTTTAGTGTTTTCAAGCAGGTTCATAAAATTACCATCATAGAGATATTTCTTTTGAAGCGGTTCCGAAGTATTTATGTATCCAATAGGGATTGCTCCTCCTTCAGGGCTTACAAAATCAATTTTATAACCTGCTCTATTTAGAACATCGTAAGCGCTAACAATTTCAGAAAAATGATTGGAAGCGCTGAGACCACTCTCACCATAGAAATGGGCATTAGAAACAATAAATAGAACACATTCACTGGCATTCTTCGTTACTTTCCCTTCGGTATTCTGAGTATGAATTTCCTTCAATGGAATAAACAAAAGTGCTAAACCCAAATACTTTACAAATTTCATGTGTTCGTTTTTTGATTGATACCCCAATAATAACAACATTCCATCGAGTAGCATCACCAACTTATAAATCAGGTATACGGATTTATAATTCTGGAATCGCTCTGCAAAGTTTTAGGAAAGACTTTCTTTGAATTTCGCCGGGGTGGTACCGGTTATTTTCTTGAAAGCGGAATAAAATGTAGATTTTGAGTTGAAACCGCAATCATAGCCTACTGCTTCCAATTTGATCGTGTTATTAGACTTTATCAATTCTTTGGCTTCGGTAATTCTGAACTCATTGATAAACGCTGTAAAATTCTTACTCAAATTATCATTCAAAAATTGAGACAGTTTGTGAGGCAGAACATTCAATTTATCTGCCAAATCGGGTAATTTTAGATTGGGGTTTTTATACAATTGCTGTTCGACGATGAGTTCGTTCAAACTCGCGGCCAACGAATTGGCCTCTGCCTCATCGATTTTTTTATCGGCATATTTTCGAGTGTCGTGAAACAGTACCGATTGCTTCTTTTTGGCAAAAAATAAGTACAGTGCCAATAAGTAGAACAAAAAAGAAAAAGCCAGCGCGCCCGCAAGATAGAAGGTAAAACTCGTCGTTGCATAAAACGCAACGATAAGAAGATTGCCGAAAAGAATAGTTAGAAGCCAGATCTCGATACTTTCTAAACTTTGGTTTTTGGCCGAAAGCTTTTTTATCGTATTTCGCATTATAAATGCGGAAGCAATAATATAGGAGAGCCAGACCAGATATATGAATTGTATGATATAGGGTCTCCATAGCTTAACATTCGATTCAAAGGGAAATAATATACCAATAGCCAAGATAATAGGCACCAACGCCATCAAATGATATTTCCACAGCGATTGGGCACGGCTTTGAGGTGCATAAACCGACACAACATAAAAATACAGGAAGGGGCCGATGAAGAAACATGCCGAGAGTCCCAATTGCAAGTATATGGAGGCTAAATCGGGATTGAAATAAAAGATGACCGATTTACCTACACGAATACTGATCATCAATATCAAAACCCCCAAAAACCGATTCGAGATGTGCTTTGGTTTCGCAAACAATAAAAAATAGAGCCCTAAAATGAAACCGTTGAACGCTCCTAAGGCGCTGAAAAAGAATAAAAGTTCGTCAGAAAAATTCATGAAACCCTTTTGGCGGTCTTAATTTACTACCCAAAAATAACCAAAATAAAAACTGCCGACGTCATTTCAGTAGTAAGGACTGATTGAAGTAGGATCAGGACTTCGGAAAACTTCTACTCCCAAAAAGTTCGAATCAAAGAGATAATAAGGGTTACCTGCATCGTCTTGGCATAAAAAATATACGTCCTTTTTCGTCTACAAATTGTTCACTACCAACATTATCAATGTACGGCGTCGTGGTTTTTTGCTGGTACAAATATATACTGAGATTTATTAGTTCAATATAAAGTCCCGGGCTTATATAAGTTGTTTCGCCCCCGTTTTCTTTGTGTCGAAAGTGAATCCGACACTCTGAAACCCTTATCTTTTCCCTTCCTTCATGTCGTTTTCCTTTATTGATGACCTCCTCCTTAACATGTTCTTTGTGCTTTATTTCACACTCGTCAAGGTTTACCGTTATCTGTCTAGCCGAAGCTTTGAAGTCTATTTCAAATTTTTTTCTTTCAGCCATATATTTTGACTTGAATTTCCGATTGGAACTTTTTAACCAAATTATGGCTAAGTAGATTATGGGAAAAGCCACAAAAATCATCCAAAACTCAGTATAGCTATAAATTGGCTTTGGATAATTTCCGCTAAGAAAAAAATCAGAAAGCCATATTATACCCAATAGTATGACCAGGAAAGTGCTCAAGATTCTGTAAGCTAGAACCTAATCTTTCCACCTCAAAGTTTCCATAATCTTGCGAACGTCGTTTTGAAGATAAGCCGCCGCCGGATAAATACTATCGTAATTCGGCTTGGTATAGAAATAGAGCGAACCTGTTACAAAATGTTGCGTGCTGTCGGTAACAAAGAATTGTGCCTGCGAGGCGGCATTACCGCTTACTTCGTAAAACATACCAAAAACCTTTTCTTCTTCATTGTAGAATTCAGAAGGTTTTATACCATCTGCCTTGGCCGCATGTTCGTACGATAGCTTTTGGGCATCGATCATTAACTTCTCGAGATTATCTTCGACTTTTTTGTAGGTCATAAATATGGATCCTTTCATTATTGGGTAATCCAAGGTCAAGGAATTTTCACTTTGGGTCTTGACCTTCGCCATTTCATTCATGCTGAATTGGAAATTCTTGGCATCGAGGTTCCCGTATTCGGTTTTAGGGTAGTCCAACCGCAATTGGGCCTTAGGTTTCGGAATCACTTCTTCTTTGCAACCAGAAAAAACTAGAATCGATAAAGCCAAGATCGTAGTTTTTTTAAGCATGCTTTGGTAGGGTAACTTTAATTTGCCTCAATCGCTTTTTATCTAAACCTTCAACCGTAAACAGATAGTTTTTGAACTGTAGGCGCTCACCCCGTTTCGGAAAATTTCCGGCAATTTCCAATACAAAACCCGCTACGGTTTCCGATTCGCCTTTCTGTTCCTCAAAATCTTCTTCATCTTCGATTTTTGCTACCCGATAAAAATCCTTCAAGGTCGTCTTTCCTTCAAAAACAAAATTATAATCATCCAACTTCGAGAATACCAAATCTTCATCGTCGAACTCGTCACTGATATCACCAACGATTTCCTCGATGATATCTTCTAAGGTGACAATGCCCGAAGTGCCACCGTATTCATCGACTACTACTGCCAAATGGATTTTCTTTTCCTGAAATTCGAGCAACAGATCATCAAGCTTTTTATTCTCGGGCACGAAATAGGGTTCGCGTATCAGGGGCATCCAATTAAAGGACTTTTCATCAATGTGAGACAGTAAATCCTTAACGTAGAGAACTCCTAGAACATTGTCCATGTTTTCCGAAAAAACAGGAATACGTGAATATCCGTGCTTTGTAATCTCCTGTACCACTTCCGGAAATTTCATGTTCTCGTCTAAGGCGAAAATATCTATACGAGGTCGCATGACCTGTTTCGTATCGGTACTTCCAAAGGAAACAATGCCTTCAAGAATTTTTTGCTCTTCTTTTGTGGTATCTCCTTCCGAAGTAAGTTCAAGTGCCTGCGAAAGATGATCCACGCTCAAGCTCGATTTTTCCTTGCCCAATTTATTGTACATAAAAATCGTAGTCGAACGCATCGGTAAACTGAGAGGGGACAAAAGGAAATCCAAAGCCTTTAATGGATAGGCCATCATATGGGAAAAGCTGATTCGGTTTCGATTGGCGTAGACCTTGGGCAAGATCTCGCCGAACATCAAAATCAGAAAAGTGGCCACAACGACTTCAAGTAAAAACCGCACTGAAATAACCCCAAAAAGCAAATAGTCGATATCTGCGAACAAAATATCCCCAATAGTGCTAAAAAGCAGAACGATTCCAATATTTATCGCGTTATTGGCAATTAGAATAGTTGCCAACAATTTTTTTGGCCTTTTCAGTAGCTTGGCAACGACGTCGCCCCTTACGGTCTTTTTATCGACAATGTCGTTGATATCGGTTGTAGATAGACCGAAGAAGGCAACCTCTGCCCCCGAAATCAAAGCCGAACAAATAAGCAATAAAACAAGGATAGCTATTTTGACCGCTAAGGTGCCGTCGAAAACGATAAAATTTAATAGCGAACCAAAGGGATCAGGGTCCAATAGTTAGGATTTAATTTTAACAATAAAACACATAAACTTTCTTTTTATCTTAATGCGATATTATCATTTTTGCCAAAAGAATCTAGAGCCAAGAATCAAGGCTTTTTGACAATCGCCTTTCCTTCCGTCTTCATGCTAGATGGTTTTTTTGTCAGAGGCCTTCTATCACGGGTATATGACGAATATAGAGAAATAAATAATTTTCAGTTTCAATTTTACCTCACCAAATTATAGTCTAGTTTCTAACGTCTATTGTCTAGCCTCTATTTAAAATGGTAAATCATCTTCCGGCTGGGGCTCGTTCACCGTAGTGGCCTCTTTCTGAACACTCGTGCTCTGGGCCACAGCTTGTGGTTGTTGCACATTCTGTTTTGTATTGGCCTCACTCTCACGCTTGGTCGACAAGAAAGTGAAATCTTGAACATGAACCTCGGTTGTATAACGAGTATTGCCATCTTCACCTTGCCATTGACGCGTTTTCAATCTGCCCTCAACATACACCTTGTCGCCTTTGCTCAAATACTTTTCGCAAATTTCCGCAGCCTTATTGCGAACCACGATATTGTGCCAGTCAGTATTGGTCACTTTTTCGCCAGTTTGCTTATTGGTATAGGTCTCATTGGTGGCGATAGGAAATCGCCCAATGCTGTTTCCTCCTTCGAAAAAGTGCATTTTCACCTCATCGCCTAAATGCCCGATCAGCATTACTTTGTTCAATGTTCCGCTCATAATCTTGTTTCAATAAATGAACTGGTTTAAACTTTTTCTTTTACCTGCAAATATCGCATTTTGTACCCATATTTCGCCATTTTTGACCACCGTAGCCCTGCTATGCTGTTAAAAAATGGCTTCATCTGGGCACAACCTGCCCGTCCGTTCAGGCGGGAAGCCGATATTCTCGGTTCCAAACAAAAAGTTTAAA
>QIJL01000405.1 GCA_003232435.1 Flavobacteriales bacterium
CAAGACAAACCAACAATTATCCTAAGAGCGGAAGAGAGCGTCGCTATTAAAGAAGCCGTAAACGTTATGGACATTGCCAATAGAAATAATTATAAAGTGATCTTGGCCGTAAGACCGAATTGATTCGCTTTTGATTTTTTACAACATATTTCCCATATCCTACCTAAAAAAAATGCATATTGTATGAACTGATCTTCATTTGGCAACATTTTTGATTCCATATTAAAAAATAACCTGGCATAATGCCCTTCTTAGACACGAGACACAAGAAAAAATCATTTACGCTGACAACGGCTTTGTTGAGCGTACTCCTCCTTTTGCTTTTTTATATCGGGATGACCTATATGGATCCGCCAATAGAAAATGGAATTTCGATAAACTTCGGAACCACCGATTTCGGTATGGGCAATGTTCAACCAAAGGAAAAGATTCGTTCAGAGCCTTTGGATACTCCACCCGTCGAGCCAAGTAAACAAGAAGAAATGGTCGAAGAAGTAGTGGAGGAAATTCAGGAGGAAGAACCAGAAGAAGTAGCGGTAAAGGAAGCACCTTCCGAAAAGGTACTTACCAAGGAAAGCGAGGAAGCCATTAAAATCAAACAGGCCAAGGATGCAAAAAGAAAAGCCGATAATGCTGCAAAGGAGGCTAAAAAAAGAAAGGAAGATGCCGAGAGAAGGGAAAAGGCCAAAGCTGCAAAAATAGCCCAACAAAAAAAGGATGCCGAAGAAAAGGCCCGAAAAGAACAGGAAGCCAAGAAGAAAAAACTAGATGAATTGATGGGCGGCCTGAATAAATCCGATGGCAACGCCACAGGTTCAGAAGGTGATGATAATCGGGCGGGAGATAAAGGTTCTCCAGATGGCGACCCATATGCCACAAGTTATTATGGTAGTCCAGGTTCAGGAAGCGGCACAGGAGGTTACGGTCTTAACGGAAGATCTTTGGTCAGTAGGGGAAAAGTTCCACAAGAATGTAATGAAGCCGGTCGCGTAGTTGTCAAAATCGTTGTCGATAAAAAAGGAAATGTTATCAGTGCCGTTCCTGGTGTGAAGGGTACGACCAATAATAGTCTTTGCTTATTGGAACCTGCAAAAAAGACCGCCTTTAAGCACAAATGGAATCTGGATTCCAATGCGCCTAGCCAACAAGTAGGTTTTGTGGTCGTGAACTTCAAACTCGGCGAGTGACCTACAGACAGACCCTTGATTGGATGTTCGCCAAACTTCCGATGTACCAGAAAAAAGGTAAAAGTGCCCTTAGTCTAAAGCTTGATAAAAGTATTTCCTTTTCAAAGTATTTGGGTAATCCCGAAAAAAAATTCAAAAGTATTCATGTCGCCGGTACGAACGGAAAAGGATCGAGTAGTCATTTGCTGGCTTCAATTCTTCAGGAAGCCGGATACAAAACCGGCCTATACACTTCCCCTCATTTAAAAGATTTCAGAGAAAGAATTAAAGTAAATGGGAAAGTTGCGGATAAGGATTTTGTGGTCGATTTCATTTCAGAGCACAAAGACTATATAGAATCAGGCCAACTATCTTTTTTCGAAATGACCGTCGGAATGGCCTTTGGTTTTTTCGCAAAGAAGAAAGTCGATATCGCTATAATCGAGGTTGGGCTGGGAGGTAGGTTAGACTCTACCAATATCATCACTCCCGAAGTTTCCTTGATTACGAATATAGGTTATGATCATTTGGATATGTTAGGCGACACACTTCAAAAAATCGCAATTGAAAAAGCCGGAATCATCAAAAAAAATGTTCCGGTAATAATTTCGGAATTTCAGGAAGAAGTAGCCGAGGCTTTTCAAAACATAGCCGGTGAAAGAAATGCAAAAATCGTGTTTGCGGAAAAGGAAATCGAAAAAGAATATAAGACGGGGCTTTTAGGAAATTATCAATCCAGAAACGTGAAAGGTGTTGTTGCCGTTGCCAAAGAGCTTAAAGAATTCGATATATCCGAAAATCATATTAAAAAAGGTTTAAAGAACGTAGCTGAAAATACCGGAATAATGGGGCGTTGGCAGATTCTGCAAGAGCACCCTAAAGTAGTCTGTGATACCGCGCACAATCATGAAGGTCTTTCCCTGGTCTTGGACCAGATTCAAAGACAAGTTTATTCAACACTTCATATAGTCTTGGGGTTTGTAAAGGATAAGAACTTGAGTCTAGTGCTGCCACTCTTCCCAAAAGATGCGAAGTATTATTTCGCAAGGCCAGACATTCAAAGGGGGCTTGATGTTTCGATATTGCAGACAGAAGCTTTCGAATATGGGTTGAACGGAGATAGCTATGACTCGGTTATGGATGCTTTAAAGGAGGCAAAGGCAAATGCCTCCGAAACGGATTTCATTTTTGTAGGGGGGAGCACTTTTGTAGTGGCCGAGGTGGTCTGATATTTTGATTTTTTTCTTTTGGGCATCTAAAAAACTACCTTATATTTGCAGCCTCTTAGGCCGTGAGGTAAAAGGGCAATTAGCTCAGTTGGTTCAGAGCATCCCGAATTGACTTCGGGAGGGTCGGGGTTTCGGACCCCCGAGAGAGTAAGATATTGGGGCAATTAGCTCAGTTGGTTCAGAGCATCCCGAATTGACTTCGGGAGGGTCGGGGTTTCGGACCCCAGAGAGAATAAGATATTGGGGCAATTAGCTCAGTTGGTTCAGAGCACCTCGTTTACACCGAGGGGGTCGGGGGTTCGAATCCCTCATTGCCCACTTAAATCCCCAAACATGCAATGTTCGGGGATTCTTGCTTCATGAACTTTTTCACTTACATACTCTATTCTGAAAAGTTGGATCGCTACTACATCGGCTCGACCAATGATATGGCCGAACGGATGCGGGAACACCTCTGGAAGCACAAGGGCTTTACCTCCAAGGCCAAGGATTGGGTCGTGAAATACACCGAGACCTACCCGAGCAAGACGACGGCGATAAAACGAGAAAATCAAATCAAGAAATGGAAGAGTAGGGCCATGATCGAAAAATTGGTCGGCAATTAGCTCTCCGGATAGCTATCGGGAGGTTCAGAGCATCCCGAATTCACTTCGGGAGGGTCGGGGGTTCGAATCCCTCATTGCCCACATCGTTACTCTGAATGTCCGATTCGGGGTTTTTTGTTCCATGCAGTTCTTCACTTACATATTATATTCCGAATCGTTGGATCGCTGTTATGTCGGTTCGACCAAGGATATGTCGGAACTGTAAATGACAATTTAATAAGTGCAATTAATATCGGATCATGATTTTAGATGGTTCAAGGCCAATTCAAAATTTAACTTTCGGTTTCGTGAAACGTTAAACCCCTTCGATTTCTCTATCTGTAGGGCTATATTTTATCGCACATTGATGGACATTGTGCTTTAAAGTCTTAGTCCCATAAAACGTTCGTTTTATGGGACTTTTCAAAAAATAGATATTAATTATTAAGCCTTTCAATAATCATTGAAGAAAAATAGTTTACTCCTGTTTTGATGCATTCTTCATCTACTTCAAAGTTAGGAGTGTGCGGCATAGCAACAATACCTTTCTCAACATTTGACCCACCCAAAAAATAATATACACCTGGTACCTTTTTCTGAAAATATGCAAAATCATCACTAAATTGAAAAGGCAACATTCCATATAAGGGAATAACACTTTGCTTTCCATATATACTAGAGATACTTCTCAAACTTTGATTGGTCAATTCTTGATTATTCAACGGTGTGAAATAAATAGGAAAACCTTCCTGAAAATCAAATTTAACAGCTACTGATTTTTTAGAATGCTTAGAAACTTCAATCTTATTTTCAATCAATGCTCGAAACGCATTTAATTTTTCAATAGTAGTAGCGCTAACCGCTACACGTACTTTCAGCTTATTATTTGATTTTTTGATATCAAAATCGCTCATTAACGCAACATAATCTTTATAAATTGTATTTCGATTAGTTACCCCTAACTGAGGGCTAAATGCATTACTGAAATCCCAAAATTTAGAGGTTGGGCTATATGTTTGAGCACTACTTATTAGTTCTTTAGTAAAACTAACTAATGAGTCTTGGTTGTCAGAAACAGCATATGCTACTTCAATGGTGGTAATATGAGGAAATACATTGGCTGATTTAGTAGCTATTGTACCGACAGGATAGGGAGTTATATGGAGTGCATAAATTTCATCTGGTTCGATTAGGTCAAACAATCCATCGACTATCATCATTTTAGCACCTTTGGCTTTTTCTTCTGCAGGTTGAAAAATAAAATAGACCGTACCATTAAGGTTTTCCTTTAAACTTGCAAGAACATCTGCTATTCCGAGTCCGATTGTGGTGTGCACATCGTGTCCGCAGATATGACGCACACCCTCATTTTTTGATGGGAAATCAACAACATCAGGAATATCGGAGGCCATTGCATCGATATCTGCACGCCAAGCGATACGTTTCCCTATTCTTCCGGTATTTAAGATTCCTACAACGCCGTAGCCGCCAATATTGGTTTTGACTTCAAGACCTAACGATTCCAAATACGTTGCTACTTTCATTGAAGTTCTTTTCTCTTGTTCCGACACTTCAGGATACCGATGAAAGTCTCTACGGATTTTCACAAGGCTATCGAAAATCTCATCTGTTCGCTGTTGTACACTATTATGAATCGAGAATTCTTTTTCAATTGAAACTGGTAATTCATTTGTAGCGTCTTGTCCAAAGACATAGTATCCGAAAATAAGAGCTATTAAGCTTAGGGTAAATTTCTGTGACTTCATGATATATTTGTTTTAAAATGATTGTTGGTGCAATATCATTTTTTCTGTCTATCAAGAGAAGTCGTTTTTATCGAAATGTCGTATTGGGTAGTTGAAATGTAATACCTAGTCTTAGGTATTCATCCATTCTTTAAAATCACTCGTTTTTGGTCTGCTGACAATGAATTCTTGATCACGCGGATTTACAATGGAGAGTTTAACCCGATGATTAAAATAGGGATCTATTTTCTGAATGGAAGTTTTGGCAATTAGCTGACCGCGGTTGATTCTATAAAATTCGTTGTGATTCAAAGAACTAAACAATTCGTCCATTGTTTCATCAATAATAAAACGTTTGCCAACGGTAACACCAAAAGTGATGCTGTCTTCGGAATAGCAGTATAGCAGTTCTGAAATTTTGATTTGAACAAACCCGTTTCCCTTTTTTACCAACAAACCTTCGCGCTTATTTGTTACTTGCAGGCTGCCTAGTAATTGTTTTAAAACAGCAGGTGCTATAGTAGTTGATGTGTTCGATTTAACGAATTTATCTAACGCAAGGCTCAAGTCATCTTTTTGAATGGGTTTTAACAGGTAATCAATGCTGTTAACTTTAAATGCCCGTATGGCATATTGATCGAAAGCTGTCGTGAAAATGATCGGTGCTGTCACGGTTGTTTTCTGAAAAATCTCAAAACTCAATCCATCGGCTAATTGAATGTCCATAAACACCAAGTCAGGGGCGGTATGTTCTTGAAACCACCGCACGGCATCTTCTACGGTATCGATTATTTCCAATAATTGAAAATTGAAACTACACGTTTTTAACATACGTTGCAATTGGCCTGCCGCCCTCGGTTCGTCTTCAATGATTAGTATCTGCATCCTTGTTCTTTTTATCTGATCGTGTTAATAGTGGGAGAGAAACCATAAATCGATTTCCGTCATTTCTGATTTCAATTGATTTACCGGAAATCAACGTATACCGTTTTTCGATATTTGCAAGTCCGACCTTTGTTGATGGTAATTGTGTAGATTTTGGTTCCATCTTATTGTCTACGACCAATTTGTTATCCCGGATGGTTACGTTTATTAGTAGCGGTTTCGCTTTGGATATTACATTATGCTTTATTGCATTTTCCAACAAAAGCTGTAGACTCATTGGTACGATCATCGCATCTAGCGAAGTTTTAGGGATATCCCAATTCAATTTCAGATTATCCCCAAACCGCTCTGATTGTATATGAATATAGGCCTTAGCAAATCGCAATTCATTTTTTAGGGAAATCAAATTGTCGTTGCCGGCTTCCAATAAAAAGCGATAAATATCCGATAGTTTGTCTACGAATTCCTTTGCGTCCTCCTTAGAGTTTTGATCGATGATATCGCGAAGTGTATTGAGGGTATTGAAGAAAAAGTGTGGTTGAGCCTGATTCAGCAGCGCGTCCAATTGTGCTTGTATGAGTATTTGTTTTGATTGTTCTTCTTCCCTAACCGATTTTTTGAGACGTATGTTGTAATAAATGGCCTCGTATATCGCCATTATCATAATAGTTAAAAAAATTATAGTCAACAGTGCCTTGATTCGAGATTGATAATCGACAACGTTAATACCCGGAATTAAAGATAACAACCGAACACCTATAAAGTCTACTAAAACAACGGAACATACAACAGCCAGAAAAAACAAGGTTATGCGTTTTGCATCATCACGAAAATCTGGGTATTTTTTTCGTAAAAAAATCATAATCGCTCGATTGATAAACCAATCAATGGCAGTAAAGAAAAGCGATCCAACCCAACTTAAAACTGCATCGGTCAAAGAAACAACGTCAAGTGAAGGATTGAAAAGGTAGTACGTAACAACACTTATAGTTAGGATTCCAATAACAGAAAACCAAGTATCATCAAAACCTAAATATTTTATACGTTTCTCTTTGTTTACTAGCATTGTAGTTTGGTCATTTCATAATGAATGGCAACCCTTGTTTCATGTGATAAAATATAAATCCTTTTTGCAAAACGAATAGAGCTCCCAGCGAGTCAAGGATATAATTTAGTTTCGAGTTCAAGGCTTATTTTAGACGGTCATAAGACGAATAACGGAATTATTTGTATATCGTGCAATTCGAAAAACACCCAATATGCAAATTTCCTTCAACGAAGTTC
>QIJL01000483.1 GCA_003232435.1 Flavobacteriales bacterium
CATGCCTACGGCAGGTAAAGCGGACGGACAGGTTTCACGAATTTTCACTAATCCTCTTTTGCACGAATTGGAATTTGGTGCTTGGGATTTGGGATTTTAATGCCTCGTGGGCTTGCCCCGAGGATTCTTTACGAATGAAATCCGTTTTTTTTAAATATCCGTTTTTGTCGGAAGACGGAAGACCGAAGTCGGAAGCGATCGTCTTCCAACTTCCCACATCGGGCTTCTGGCCAAAAAGAAACGATACGTGTTTTAGAATCCGCCCAAGGCGGACTTGCACTAACCTGCCTGCCGCAGGCAGGGTTTCAACTAACGATTGTGACCAATGAAAGTCATTGCATCAAAAATAGTCTTGTTTCTAGTTTCTTGCAGCGCAGCGGTCTAGTTTCTTCTTCCAAAATATGTACTTTTGATAAAAATCAACTCGAATGCTGATCATAGGAATCGCTGGCGGTACCGGCTGTGGAAAGACCACGGTAGTCAACCAGATCATCAATGAACTCCCGGCGGGGGAAGTTGGTGTGATCTCGCAGGATTCCTACTACAACGATCTTTCACATCTTTCTTTGGAAGAACGTAGAAAAACGAATTTCGACCATCCGCAGTCGATTGATTTCACATTACTTGAGAAGCATCTGGGACTTTTACGCGAGGGCAAATCCATAGAACAACCTGTCTATTCTTTTTTGGAATGCAATCGTACGGAAAAGACAATTCTTACACATCCGAGCAAAGTGATGATCGTAGAGGGCATCTTGATTTTGACCAATGCGAAGATTCGCGAACTATTCGATATTAAGATCTTTGTGCATGCCGATTCCGATGAGCGACTCATCCGTAGATTAAAAAGAGATGTCAACGAACGTGGTTGGAATTTAGATGAAACCCTTGAAAAATATCAGACCAACATCAAACCGATGCATTTGCAATTCATTGAACCGAGTAAGGAATATGCCGACATCATTATTCCGAACAACAAGTATAATACGGTAGCTGTTGATATCGTAAGGGGAGTCATCAACCAAAAATTAGGGCAATAAATGGGATTGAAAGATCTAAAAAAGAAAAAGTGGTTCAGTGTTTTGACCAACATGTATGTGCTGGTACTTACCTCTTTTGTCGTGTGGATGGTATTCTTCGACACGAATTCACTTATGATTCAC
Organism: Flavobacteriales bacterium; assembly: GCA_003232435.1. Lineage (GTDB taxonomy): Bacteria > Bacteroidota > Bacteroidia > Flavobacteriales > Flavobacteriaceae > Aurantibacter_A. The sequence goes on from QIJL01000483.1 coordinate 1,164, forward strand.
CTCGAATTGAGAAAACAGATCAAAAGTCTCGAAAAAACACAAGAATTCCTCAAGGAGGAAATCTCTAAGGATAAAAAAATCATCGAAAAACTCTCCGACCCCAAAGAACTGGAAAAATTTGCTCGCGAACAATACTACCTTAAGAAAAAGGAAGAAGAAATATTTCTTATCGAATATGAAGATAGCCTCAAAAACGAAAAGTGAATTTTCGTTTTAAAATCTCAAATTCCAAGTGCCAAATTCCAAAAGCATGATTAGAATTTGGAATTCGATCCCGAGACTTCGAGAGGCGCTTTTCAAAAAGCGTCTTTCGCTTGTATATTATCATAAATGCCTCTTCCACCTTAACGAACTTTAACGCGATAAGCGATAGTTATTCACTTTGTGTTAACAAAATTCATTCTTTGGCATTGTTATAAATCGTATTTTTAGCGCCAAATCAATATTGGTAATGGGTAAAATAATCGCGATTGCAAATCAGAAGGGCGGGGTAGGAAAAACCACAACAACGGTCAACTTGGCCGCATCGCTCGGGGTTCTTGAAAAGAAGGTATTGTTAATCGATGCGGATCCACAGGCGAATGCCACATCAGGGCTTGGAATAGATGCAGAAAACTTAGAAGCGGGCACTTATCAGTTATTAGAACATACAAAGACGGCCCAAGAAACTATCGTTACGACAGATTCGCCGAATGTAGATCTGATTCCCTCGCATATCGATCTGGTCGCCATTGAAATTGAATTGGTCGATAAAGATGAGCGTGAGTACATGATGAAGAAGGCGATTTCTGAACTCAAGAATGTATATGATTATATACTTATCGATTGTGCACCTTCCCTTGGCCTTTTGACATTGAATGCATTAACTGCGGCCGATGCGCTGATCATTCCTATTCAATGTGAGTATTTTGCTTTGGAAGGCCTTGGCAAGTTATTGAATACCATAAAAAGTATTCAGAAAATACACAATCCCGATTTGGATATCGAAGGAATGCTATTGACTATGTATGATTCAAGATTACGATTATCGAATCAAGTTGTCGAAGAGGTCCGCAAGCATTTTGCCGATATGGTTTTCGATACTATCATTCAAAGAAACGTTCGTTTGAGCGAAGCACCTAGTTACGGCGAGAGTATCATTAAATATGATGCCAGTAGTAAAGGGGCCGCTAATTATCTCAACTTGGCCAATGAAGTGGTCAAGAAAAACATGGAATTGGCGTAATGGCAAAGGCTACTAAAAAACAAGCTCTCGGCAGGGGGCTTTCTGCACTTTTGAAAGACCCGGAGAACGATATTCATTCCGTTTCAGATAAAAATGCAGATAAGGTTGTGGGCAACATCGTTGAGTTGGACGTCGACTCGATCGAAGTCAACCCATTTCAGCCGCGTTCCAATTTCAATGACGAGGCGTTAAATGAATTAGCAACTTCCATTAGGGAATTAGGGGTCATTCAGCCAATTACCGTCCGTAAGCTCGATTTCAACAAATATCAACTGGTTTCCGGCGAAAGAAGACACCGGGCTTCAAAATTGATCGGGCTCAAAACCATTCCGTCGTACATACGTATTGCGAACGATCAAGAATCGTTGGAAATGGCGCTGGTCGAGAACATACAACGTCAAGACCTAGACCCCATTGAAATCGCGCTATCTTATCAAAGATTGATCGATGAGATCCAATTGACCCAGGAAAAGCTTAGCGACCGGGTTGGCAAAAAACGCTCGACCATTGCCAATTATATGCGACTGTTGAAATTAGATCCAATAATCCAGACCGGTATGCGAGACGGTTTCGTTTCAATGGGCCACGGAAGAGCATTGGTCAATATCGACAGTAAAGAAGATCAGATCGCGCTTTACGAACGAATAGTCGGTCAAGGACTTTCCGTTCGTGATACTGAACATGCGGTAAAAGCACGGCGAAAAGGACATGGTGCTTCAGGAAATCCTTCTTTATTGAATAAGGTTCCTGAATTTGCCAAAAACGGAATGGCCGAAATTTCAGAACATCTAGATACATCGGTTGCAATTAACGCTTCGGAAAAAGGAAAAGGCAAAATTTCGATTCCCTTTAAATCCGAAGAAGAATTCCTAAGGATAAAAAAAGCCATTACCGGTGCGTAAAATTCTATATTTTTTTATTACTTGCCTTTTCATGGGGATGGCCCACGGTCAGGAAAAAGAACCGGAAAATCAGGAAGTCGACTCCCTTCGAACCAATCTTCGAAAAGAAGGGATCATTCTACAGGATTCAATAATCGTAAAACGAAAACCCATCAATCCGTTGGCGCCGAGCAAAGCTGCTTTTTATTCTGCCGTATTACCCGGGCTTGGTCAGATTTACAACAAACGCTATTGGAAAGTGCCTATTGTTTACGGCGTAATTGGTGGAAGCGCCTATGCCTACGTTTGGAACGACGGTTGGTACGATCGCTTTAGAACTGCTTTTAAAAGGCGGCAGGCCGGTTTTACAGACGACGAATTTTATGACAGAGACAACAACAATGCGGCCGGTGACCCACCAGATTTTGACTTAGACGTACTTGAAAATCAGCAAGAACGATTTCAGAGAGATCGTGATCTTTGGTTATTGGTGACCATTGCCATGTATGCACTCAATGTTGTAGACGCCAATGTCGATGCGCATTTAAAACAATTCAATGTCGATGAGGACCTCAGTATGGATTTCGAACCGTTTATGGATCTGGACCCCGTTACCATGAGTCCGAATTACGGTATGGCCTTGGTTATTAAATTTTGAGGGGGGGCCTCTCCAAGAGAGGGGAGCGCATTGAAGACAATGATTTAATAGTGGCTATTGTTTAATGTAGATTATGAAAATAACAAAAATTTGAAAATAGCGCTTTTCGGATATGGAAAAATGGGTGAGATGATCGAGCAGGTAGCTCTTTCAAGAGATCACGAAATCGTTGCCAAAATCGATGTCGGTTCAGACCGTCCCGATTTCGCAAATATTGATGTTGCAATCGATTTTAGCATGCCCAGTGCCGCTTTTGCAAATATTGGCCTGTGTCTTGAAAAGGGGGTGCCTATAATTTCAGGCACAACCGGGTGGTTGGAGCATTATGACAAAGCTGTCGAATTGTGCGAACAGAAAGAGGGTGCTTTTATTTATGCGTCGAATTTCAGTCTAGGTGTCAATGTTTTCTTTGAACTGAATGAATACTTGGCGAAAATGATGAATAACCTGAAGGATTATACTATTTTCTTGGAGGAGATACATCACACACAAAAACTAGACGCCCCTAGCGGTACAGCGATTACTTTGGCGGAAGGCGTGATTACGAATTCAGATTATAAGAATTGGGAGCTCGAGGGAAAAGGCGAGGGAAAGATTCCCATTACTTCAAAACGGATAGGCACAACCCCTGGCACCCATACTGTCGATTATGAAAGTGAGATCGACTCCATTGAAATAAAGCATACTGCCCATAATCGTCAGGGTTTTGCACTCGGTGCTGTAATCGCCGCGGAATGGATTCTAGGCAAAACAGGGGTTTTTACAATGAAAGATGTGTTAAACCTTGGTTAACAAATACAATATTTTATCAATAAATGCACTTAATTGCATGGTGTGGTTCGGTTATCAGTAGGCAGTTATCAGTAGGCAGTAGGCAGTAGGCAGTAGGCAGTAGGCAAGATTAAAAAACCCTGAACTCATAACTCTGAACTCATAACTTCTTTGAACCTGATTCTTGCGCTTGAATTTAAATAACGAATAACTAAATAACCATTAACGAATAACCTTTTAGTATGAACGGAACGCAGTGGATAATTTTCATTCTTATCGTACAGGTCATCCATTTTTTGGGGACTTGGAAATTATATGTAAAAGCAGGTAGAAAAGCTTGGGAGGCTGCCATACCTGTTTACAACGCCATAGTTTTGATGAAAATAATCAACCGACCGAAGTGGTGGGTTATTCTATTGTTCATACCGATAATCAATCTTTTGATGTTTCCGGTTATTTGGGTGGAGACCATTCGAAGCTTTGGCAGAAATTCGTTATGGGAAACTTGGGCCGTAATTCTTACGCTCGGTTTTTATATCTATTATGTCAATTATGTTCTAGATGTAAAATATGTTGAAAATCGAGATTTACATCCAAAGACCGCGATGGGCGAATGGGTAAGCTCCATCGTTTTTGCGATCGTAGCCGCCACCTTGGTGCACACTTATTTTATTCAGCCGTATGTTATTCCAACAGGGTCTTTAGAGCGCACCCTTCGAATCGGTGATCTGCTGTTCGTGAGTAAATTCCATTACGGTGCGCGCATACCTATAACAACTATTGGCGCGCCAATGGTACATGACACGCTTCCGTTTGTTGGTGTTAAATCGTATGTCGCAGATGACGATCCGGCGACTTATAAAACCTCATTATTGAACAAAACACATTTGCCCTATATGAGGCTGCCCGGGTTCAAAAAAATAAAGCGCAACGAAATAGTGGTCTTTAGTTGGCCGGCGGATACGGTCAGAAGATTTCATAAAAGCGAAAAAGGAATTCGTAAGCCCATCGACAAAAAATCGAATTATGTAAAACGTTGCGTCGGGCTCCCAGGTGATTCTTTAGAGGTAAGAGACGGTTATGTTTTCATCAATGGAAAACAAAATACCCTGCCGGATCGCGCGAGACCGATGTTTGAATATATGATCTATGCTAAAAAGGGAGTTTCCTCAAGGTTCTTGGAAGAAATCGGGGTAAGCGATTTTAGAAGGAAGTATATCGTTGGTTCCTTGACCTCACAACAGGCCGATGTTTTGAACAACTATATTATAGGGGTCAAACCCGGAAAGAACGGAAAACAAGAATTGTATACCAAAGAAAGTGGTATTCCGGTCGAAGTTATCAGAAAATACGGAATTTCCATTACCGAGGAAAGCAGCCTTTCCCGGCAAGCGAAACTGACCGATGAAATGCTTGGAAAACTAAAGGCGAATGCTCAAATTGATTCCATCGTTCGTGTAATTCTACCTAAGAACCAATCTGGTTACAACGTGTTTCCTCAGAGTCCGGATTATAAATGGAACACCAGTCAATTAGGTGCGATTTATATTCCCGAAAAAGGAAAGACCGTTCCACTGAACCTCAAGGTGCTTCCGCTGTATAAGAAAATCATACGAGACTACGAAGGAAATACTGTTGGGGTCAAAGGAAATCAAGTTACGATTAATGGGGAAGTTGCAGAAAATTATACTTTTAAGCAAGACTATTATTGGATGATGGGGGACAATCGGGACGGATCAGAAGATAGTCGAGCGTGGGGCTATGTACCCGAAAACCATATTGTGGGTACTCCTATATTTATATGGATGAGCTTTGACAATTTCAACGAAAAAATCTGGAAGTGGCGACCACGATGGGATCGTATATTCACAACTGTGCATGGCAGTGGCGAACCGGTCTCTTATTTCAAGTATTTCTTGATTGCCCTGGCGCTCTATTTCGTTGGAGACTATTTTTGGAAGAAGAAAAAGTCTTAGGGCTGATCTGTAATTCGGTTATTTGTTGATTTGTTGATTTTGAAGTTATGCCTGTAACTAATCAGCATCAAGTTTTAGAGTCGACCTCTTGAGTACCGGAACGAAAATTTAAACGCAAGGAAAAATTGCAAGGTTCGCTAAGTATTTAAAACCAATATAATATGACTTTGCGAACCTTGCGTAAATCTTGGCGAACTTTGCGTT
>QIJL01000056.1 GCA_003232435.1 Flavobacteriales bacterium
GGCGGTCGTATTCAGATCGTAGGTAGGCGAGTTGTTGTTTGATTTCCATATAATCTTGCTGAAGTGTAACGAATTCAGGATTTTCGATGGTGACCAGCATTTGCCCCTTTTTTACCGCATCGCCAATAAGTAAGGGTGTTTTTTTGATATATCCGCCCATTGTGGCACTTACCGCCGCCCTGTTTTCAGGTGGGACATCGATCATGCCGTTGGTTTGTACGGTTACGGGAAAGAACTTCTCTTCGAGACTTCCCAGTGCCATACCGCTATTGCTGAATTGTTCTTTGGTAATGGAGATGTTCCCATCGGAGGTTTCCGTTTCCGCAACGGCAGTTTCGGCGTTTTTCTAGCATAACTTGAGCGATTAAGAGTGAATAGATTACTTTTTTCATTTTAGTGTTTTCTGTTTTCTTTTTCATTTAGCGTTCGGCGCACGGCGTATAGCGCAAAGCGTTAAAGACTTAAATAATTCAACTGAACAACCACCTGATTATACCGATTCAAATTATCCAGCCTATTCAGTTGTATCTCATTCGCGTTCTCGATGCTCTGGATGTATTGGAAAAAATCGATTTCCCCATTTTTAAAACTCAGCTCTGCGGTTTTCAAAATTTCTTCGGATAATTCAGTGCCTTCGGTTTCATAATAATCCAATGCCTTGGCGTACTTTTCATATTGCGCCTGCAGTTCTGCATACCTCGCATTTAGTCTGATTTCATATTCTTTGGATTGTTCCACCGTAATTTCTTCTGCGATTTTAGCCGCTTTGATCCGGTAAGCATTCCCTCCGAATAATAATGGAATTTTTAGTCCCGCTTGGTAGCCCGATAAATTGCCTTCAAAACCACTATTAGTGCCCTGAAAATACTCGACACTAATATCGGGCAGCAGTTCTTGGGTTTCCACTTTACGTTTGGAACGTGCTAAATCAATCGTGTTTTTAGAATAGGCCATTTCTGCAGTTTCGTCAATATTTACTACGCTTACGGGAATTTTATCAACTAGGGAGGAAATAATATTTATACCTTTCGGTATTTGAATTTTTGTCAATAAATCGTTGTAGGCAATAGCAACATCTTGTTGGGCTTGTTCAAGGGCGATTTGTAGTTGCCGTTGCTTTGAGGAAGCCGTTATTTTTTCCAGATAATTCGTTTCCCCCAGTTCAAAACGGCGTTTGGCCATATATGCGAAATTTTGATAAAGACTGTCCAAACGCTGATAAATAGTTTCCTTTTCCTTGGCATATTGATATTGGTAATAGGCGGAAGTTACTTCCCGTTTCAATGCTTTTTCCTGAATATCATATCTATTGGAACTCAAAGCAAATTTTGCCTTATTCACTTTTTTCTTGGCAAAATATACGGTGGGAAATAAGAAGTCTTGTTGAACGCCAAGCACATTGAGCGGCAAATCTCCCACAGATAGGTTATTCTGGTCATAATGATAATACACGGAAGTCTTATCGAAATCAAAAGCGCTCCCTATCAACGCATCGGATTGCTCTTTACTAAGGTTCGCCGCTTTCAGGCCTGCGTTGTTTTCAATTGCCAAGGTGATGAGTTCTTCTAAGTTCTTCGAATTTTCTTGTGCATTTCCCAAGGATGGAAAGGTCAGTGCGACCAACACCAAAACAATAGTCGTATTTCTATTGAAGGAAGGTTTCCAAGCCCCGTTTTTCTTCTTTTCAAATAGAGCATACAGTACGGGAAGCACCACCAAGGTCAAGAGTGTGGCGGTAATGAGTCCGCCAATGACCACGGTCGCCAAAGGGCGTTGCACTTCGGCTCCTGCGCTGGTAGAAATCGCCATTGGTAAAAAGCCCAAGGCAGCAGCCGACGCCGTCAACAATACGGCACGCAAACGGTCTTTGGTGCCTTGTTTGATCAAAGTTTCCATGTCGTCGAAATTTTGTTTTTTGAGTTCCTTGAAATGTTCGATAAGTACGATACCGTTCAATACGGCAATTCCGAAAAGTGCAATAAAACCTACGCCTGCCGAGATGCTAAAGGGCATATCACGTATCCATAGGAGTAAAACTCCGCCTACGGCCGAAAGGGGAATCGCGGTATAGATAAGTAGTGCTTCCTTGACGGATTTAAAAGCGAAATAGAGTAATACAAAAATGAGCAGCAAGGCGATAGGTACGGCAACCAATAAGCGTGCCTTGGCACTTTGCAGATTTTCAAACTGTCCGCCATAGGTAATATTATAGCCCACCGGAAGCTTAACGTTTTCATTTATCAATTGTTGAACATCGTCCACCACTGATTGCAAATCGCGGTCGCGTACATTGATGCCCACTACGATTCTTCTTCGGGTATCATCGCGAGAGATTTTGGCAGCCCCTTTTTGGTAACTGACCTTGGCCAATTCACTTAGAGGAATTTTTCCGCCCGAAGGCACATCAACAAACAGGTTTTTAAGATTATCGATATCCTTCCGATTTTCAGAATCTAGGCGAACGACCAAATCAAAACGTTTTTCGCCCTCGAAGACACTGCCAACAGTGCGCCCTGCAAAACCCATGGAAACCATATCGTTGAGGTCTTGAATGTTGAGTCCGTAGCGGGCGATTTTGGCGCGGTCGTATTTCACGTTCATCTCTGGAAGTCCTACTATTTTTTCCACGGAAATATCCGCTGCCCCTTCAACACCCGCGATGAGGTCTTTGATTTCGTTCCCTTTTTTACTGAGGATGTCAAGGTCTTCCCCAAAGATCTTAATAGCGATATCGGCGCGAACGCCCGTAATCAATTCATTAAATCGCATTTCGATAGGTTGAGTAAATTCAACTTCCATACCCGGAATAATCGCCAAAGCCTCTTTAAACTTATTTGCCAATTCATCTTTACTCTTGGCAGAAACCCATTCACTTTTAGGTTTCAAGGTAATTATGACATCGCTTTCTTCCATCGACATGGGGTCGGTAGGTACTTCGGCGGCCCCGATACGCGTAACTACCTGTACGACTTCAGGGAAGTTGTCCAACAGAATTTTCTCTATTTGAGTAGTGATTTCCACGGTTTTGCCGAGGGAGGTTCCAGTTTTGAGAACTGGTTGTATAACAAAGTCCCCTTCGTCTAAAGTGGGTATGAATTCACCGCCCATCCTTGAAAATAATATAGCGGTAATTATTAAAAGTAGGGTTGCCAACGCCAAGACCGATTTTTTGCTCCGCAAGGCCCAATCGATAATGGGTTCGTAACGGGCATTCAACCATCGCATCAACCGAACGGAAATATTCTTGTCAGATGGTTGCGTAGGTTTCAAGAATAACGAAGCCACAACCGGCACATAGGTAAAACAGAATATCATCGCCCCGATAAGCGCAAAACTGAAGGTCAGCGCCATGGGTTTGAACATCTTGCCCTCAACACCGCTCAGGGATAGAATCGGAATAAAGACGATGAGAATGATCAACTGCCCAAAAATGGCCGAATTCATCATTTTAGAAGAGCTTTTAAATGTTATGGCATCTTTTTCGGTTTGCAATTCAGCAGCACCCAAAGAAGACAATTCGGTACTTTTTGCAGCAATCTGAAAAGCAATGAATTCAACGATAATCACTGCTCCGTCGATAATGATTCCAAAATCGATAGCTCCCAGACTCATAAGGTTGGCATCGACCCCAAAAATATACATGAGCGAAAGGGCAAAAAATAAACACAACGGAATGACCGAGGCGACCACGAGTCCGGCACGGAAATTCCCCAACAACAGCACCACAACGAAAATGACAATTAAAAAGCCTAAAATCAGATTTTCAGAAACCGTAAAGGTGGTTTTGGCGATAAGTTCGCTACGGTCTAAAAACGGATTGATATAAACACCTTCGGGCAAAGATTCAGAAATGGCCGCGACACGTTCGTTCACGGCATCGATTACTTTTTTGGAGTTCGCGCCTTTGAGCATCATGACCTGCCCAAGTACTTTTTCGCCCTCACCGTTTCCGGTAATCGCACCAAAACGGATGGCACTGCCATAGCCCACTTCTGCCAAATCCTTTATGTAAACAGGAATACCATCTTTACTCGCGACCACAATATTCTTGATGTCTTCGAGATTTTCGACCAATCCTTCCCCCCGAATAAAATAAGCCTGATTTACCTTTTCGATATACCCGCCTCCAGCAACATTATTGTTCTTTTCCAAAGCTGTAAAAACCTCTTGCGCCGTGATGTTCATCGCGTTCAGTTTTTCTGTTTTGATGGCGACTTCATACTGTTTTAGAAAACCGCCCCAAGTATTTACCTCTACCACTCCGGGGATACCTGAAAGTTGGCGTTTTACGATCCAATCTTGAATGGTACGCAAATCCGTTGCGTCGTAGCGGTCTTCGTAACCCGGCTTTACATCTAGAATGTATTGGTAGATTTCGCCTAAGCCTGTCGTTATCGGACCCATTTCAGGAGTACCGAAACCTTCAGGAATTTTTTCCGATGCCGATTTGATTTTCTCTGCGATCAATTGGCGCGGCAGATAGGTGCCTAGATCGTCGTCAAAAACAATGGTTACCACCGATAGCCCAAACTTAGTGATAGAGCGAATTTCCTGTACCCCTGGTAAATTCGCCATTTCTAGTTCTACAGGATAGGTAATAAACTGCTCCATATCTTGCGTAGAAAGATTGCGTGAGGTAGTAATGACCTGTACTTGGTTGTTGGTCACATCAGGTACTGCCCCAATAGGAATCTGTGTTAGCGAATACACACCGAAACCGATAATGAAAGCGCTAAACAGGAATACGATAAACTTGTTACGTATACTGAAATTGATGATGTATGAAAGCATAATCCATAAAAATAATGATTACAGAATACACGATGCGCGAAAGTGCCGTGTAACTAAAAATTAAAAAGTGGAATTATGCGCGCCGGGGTGGCTGAAAAAGGCCTTCTGGGGTCAAGGAGTGATACGAAGCTTGATAAAAATAGTTAACTGACCTACAGGCCCTAATTTCTGGTTCTGTAGGATATTCTGGCACATTGTTAAGTACAAAAGCCGAAAGCGAAGCTGTTTGGTATTGATGTTGAAAAGGCAATTGTTCGTGATCTTCTTTTTCTTCTTGATGTTTTTGGCTGTGTTCGGCTTTGAGTTCGCCATAGTGTTTTGAAATAAAAACGAAGAAGTTATCGCCATGTTCTTCTGCATGAAATTGAGCATGTTCGATGAACTCGTCTAACTCAACAATATCGCTAAAATGAATGTTGAAGCTTTGAGTTAAAATAAGCAAAGAAACCGCTATGGAAATGAGTTTAAGCATAATATCTTACCAGTAAAGATAGTGATTTTGAATAAGTGACCTTAAATACCGATCGCGTTATAGTTTTTTAACTGAAGCTTCACATGCTTATTGGCCTTAAAATGGATTTTTTGACGAATTCAAGACAAGACTATTATAAATAGCCTATTTTTCATAGGTTCAAATTGCTTCATTTTATTGGCATTTCTTATTCATCATATACTATATACCGTAATTTCGAGTTTATTTTTTAGAACTTCGCAAGTACATGGCAACGAAAAAAAGACATTGGTTTTGGAATATTCTGATTGTACTTACGGTAATCGTTTGCGGTCTTGCCTTTGCCGCACATTTCAAAAATTGGACCAAGATCAAGCCCGATAGGTTTCAGGTTCTTTCAGGCATTTACTACCATGAACTCAAATATTCAGATCTCGATAGCGTGCAATTTGTAGAACGCATTCCGCCCATGAAAAGATTAAGTGGTTTTTCTGCATTTGATAAAGGAAAAGGGGTTTATCGAGAGTTCAAAGATTCCTTAACGGATAAAAAGGTGCCCGTTTTTATAGACAATTTTTCTGGCCAAAAGATTCGTTTGGTAGAAAAAGACTCTTCCCAGTTTTTTATTAATCTGAAGGATTCTATAGAGACGCAAGAGCTCTTCCTTTTCTTCCAAGAAAAGTTAAACGCCGAAGCGCCAAACTAATTTGTTCTATTTCCTTCCTCCTGAAATATCTCATTTATTGATTTTCCGTTAAGATTGTCTCGCAAACTTTTAATACTTTGCCCGTTAAGAGGATAAGTTGTATTTTATTGTCTCTAATCTATTTATTCAATTAAAAAACACAAAAATGGAAACGAAGGAAATTGCGAACAAATTAGTTGCTGCTTGTAAAGCAGGAGATTTTGAAACACCTTATCAAGAGCTCTATAGTCCGAAAATCGTAAGTATCGAAAATGATGGAAAGGGAGAAGGTGCATATGTAGAAGGGTATGAGGGCATACTACAAAAAGGAGAGTGGTGGAAAGAGAATTTTGAGGTGCACGGCACAACCGTTTCAGAACCTATGGTCGCTGAAAATTGGTTTTCGGTAAAGTTCGAGATGGACACGACCCACAGACCGTCAGGTATGCGTTCAACAACATCTGAAATTGCGGTTTATGAAGTTAAGGACGGAAAAATCGTTAAAGAACAATTCTTTTATGACCAGAAAGGTTAGCCACAAAATTTAAAGGGCGGTTCGATAACCGCCCTTTTTTATTTCGATAAAAATTTCGACTACTCCTTAGTTTTTATTACAATGACACCATTGCCTCCTCTAGAACCATAGAAAGATGCATCAGCTCCCTGTATGGCCTTTATAGATTCTACATCAACGGGGTTTACAATGTCTTTGACCGAAGAAAATGAATTACCAACGGTATAATCATTAACAACATACAAAGGTTCGGCAGTGCCAGTTATAGAATTTGCACTTTTAGAGAACACGGGTATCCCGCCCTGTAAAGTAACTCCTTTTAGCCTTCGAATTTGATTCAAAAGGGAAGTATTCGCCCGATTTTCAGATGTTATTCCATCAGCGGTCGATTCTTTGACGCCCGTACTCGTACTCTTTGCCGTACCACAACTTGCCAAAAGACCTATAAAAATAATAGCAATTAAAATGTTCGATTTTCTCATGACTTTTCTTGGTTTATCTAAATATAGACTTTTTAGTAGTAAAAAACCCTCGGGGCCCGTCCGACCGGCACGGGCGGGCAAGCCCACGAGGCATTAAAATCCCAAATCCCAAGCACCAAATTCCAATTCGTGCAAAAGAGGATTTGTGAAAATTCGTGAAACCTGC
>QIJL01000324.1 GCA_003232435.1 Flavobacteriales bacterium
AGTGAATTTTTCGCTCCCAAGGTGGCCAATATTATCCAAGTGGCCGATACGGGCGAGCTGGTGACTTTTTTAAAGTTCCTGATTTTGCTGCCAAATCCTGAAAATTACAAAGCCGCTGCAGTGGACGCCCTCCGGACAAATATATCGACGGTTTTCAATGCAATCGCCTACAATAACCCTTATCCCTCGTTATTTTTTAACGACCAGCAATGGAACCAAATGTATCTCAAGACGGCGTTTATGCAAGGGGATCTGAGTGCCATATTGGAAGTTGACAAAAGAGCCAACAAAGATTTGACGCGGATTATATCCGATTACGCACATGAAAGGTGGGCGGCATCTCGCGCTATCGACCCCTATTTTTGGCGACCCGTTTCCCGATTTTTGGATACCACACTTTTAGGCGATATGAAGCGTTTATTGGATAGTGCCGATTCGATAGAAAATAAAGCGGGAGCATTATGCTGTTATCGTTCAGAGTTGCCAGAAGCCAAAAAGTTGCTGGAAAATCATAAAGAGTTGGTTGCGCAGATCGAAAACGAAAAAATAAGCTGGAAAAAACTAAAAGAGTAGCTATGGAAGAAAAAATGATGTTCATCGATCCTCATGTACACATGACATCGAGAACCACCGACGATTACGAGGCAATGGCAAATGCGGGAGTAGTAGCACTAATAGAACCTTCCTTTTGGTTAGGTCAGCCCCGCACCCAAGTGAGTTCTTTTCAAGACTATTATAGCAGTTTGGTAGGTTGGGAGCCTTTTCGGGCGAGTCAATTCGGTATTCGGCACTATTGTACGATCGGTTTAAACTCCAAAGAAGCGAATAACGAAGCTTTGGCCGAACAGGTCATCGAATTGTTGCCGCTGTACGTTCACAAAGAAAACGTGGTGGCCATCGGAGAGATAGGGTACGATGACCAAACTCCGGCCGAGGATAAGTACTTCAGGATTCAATTGGAAATGGCCAAAGAGCTCGGTATGGTCGTTCAAATCCACACGCCTCATAGAGATAAAAAAGCAGGGACTATTAAAAGTATGGAGGTTTGTATTGAACATGGCCTCGACCCTTCGATGGTAATCATCGACCATAATAACGAAGAAACCGTGAAAGAGGTTTTAGACCGGGGATTCATCGCGGCATTTACCATTTACCCAAAAACAAAAATGGGCAACCAACGAATGGTAGAAGTAGTTAGAAAATATGGCAGCAACGATATCATCGTTGATAGCTCCGCCGATTGGGGGGTCAGTGATCCGTTAGCCGTTCCGAAGACGGCTGGCTTAATGCTCAGAAGCGGTATTGCCAAAGAAGATGTTGTTAAGACCTGTTACCAAAATGCTTTAGATGCTTTTGGTAAAAACGGTAAAATGAAAGAATCGGACTGGTTAAATACAAAAGGGGTCAACCAAACCGAGCTTTTCAACGACAATAGTGTTCTTCGGGGTCAAGAGCCCAAGGTCGATTCCGATAAAATCGTTTAAATGAGTTCTGAGCTAAAGGGCTATTTGCGATTAATGCGCCCCGCGAATTTGCCCACGGCCGCAGCCGATGTATTGGCAGGTGCGGCGATAGCGGGCATCTTATCGGCAGCCCCCATAGGGCCGAACATCTTCTATTTGGTATTGGCATCGGTTTTCCTATATGCAGGTGGAGTCGTGCTAAATGATGTTTTCGATTATGGCCTTGACATAATAGAACGCCCGGAAAGACCGATACCAAGTGGTTTGGTTCCTTTAAAATCAGCGGCTACATTTGGATCGGCACTATTGATAATCGGAGTCTTATTCGCTTTTTTGGTAAACCAATCGAGTGGTATTTTGGCCATAACCCTGGCATGTGCCATTGTGCTTTACGACGCCTTTTCGAAAAAAAATAGTTTTTTTGGGCCTTTGAACATGGGGCTTTGTCGCGCACTGAACCTAGTTTTGGGTATGTCAATATTTGGAGAGGTCAATAACTGGTGGTATGGCATCATTCCTTTGTCATATATCTTCGCTATAACACTGATCAGTCGAGGTGAGGTACACGGAAACAACAAGAACCACATTATCTGGGCCGGTGTTTTATACGCTGGAGTAATTTTGGCCGTTGTTACAATAGTGATGACAAAAACTGAGAATCTTTTGCAAACGGTTCCATTTCTAATGCTTTTTGCCTTTTTGATATTCAAGCCTCTGGTTAGGGCATTTCTACTGAATTCACCGGAGAACATCAAAAAAGCGGTTATAGCAGGTGTGCTTTCGCTAATTGTGCTCGATGCAGGGTTGGCAGTCGGTTTTTCCGTTTGGTGGTATGGGCTTTTATTGTTGTTGTTGTTGCCATTGTCCATACTTTTGTCAAAAATTTTCGCCGTTACTTAAATTAAGTCGATACGATTGAAACCGATAGAACAATCTTTTTCCGTTCCCTACGAGTACAAATTGTACTTCACACAAAACCTGTTTGATATCCAGAATCCATTGTTCAGGGATATTTTGAATGGATATAAAATGGGCAAAAGCATAAAATTGCTTTTTGTAATCGATGACGGCGTTAGTAAGAATCATTCCAAGCTGCTGGAAGATATAAAGACATATTGCAAGGCGCATCCGAAAAGCCTTGAACATACGGGGAGTATTGTCATCAAAGGTGGCGAACAATGCAAGAACGATCATAAAAGTGTAGAACGGGTTTTAAAGGGAATTAATGATGAACATATCGATCGACATTCTTTTGTAATCGGCATTGGTGGTGGAGCAATAATCGACATGGTGGGTTATGCTGCTGCAATTGCGCATCGTGGTGTAAAACTGATTCGCATTCCGACAACCGTACTTTCACAAAACGATTCGGCCGTTGGGGTAAAGAATGGCATAAACATTTTTGAAAAGAAAAACTTCTTGGGCACTTTTGCTCCGCCCTACGCAATCATCAATGATACCGATTTTCTACATACCTTAGAGCAACGCGATTGGATTGCAGGCATTGGCGAAGCCATAAAGGTGGCTTTGATTAAGGACGAAACATTTTTTGAGTATATCGAAACCAATGCCCAGAAATTACGAGAGCGGGAAATGCAACCGATGCAATACGTAATTTACAAATGTGCAGAAATGCATATGAACCATATTGCACAGGGTGGAGACCCTTTTGAAAGAGGATCGTCCAGACCTTTGGATTTCGGTCATTGGGCCGCCCATAAATTAGAGCAAATGTCAAATTATAATCTCCGACATGGAGAAGCTGTGGCAAAGGGCATTGCTTTAGATGTGACTTATGCCCATATAATCGGATTGATTTCCGAAGAAATACTGAAACGTATTTTAGACATCATGGAACAAATAGGTTTCAACCTTCGTATTCCTGTCGAGACAGATACTGAGGTAAACAGTTTATTAACGGGTATTCAAGAATTTCAGGAACATCTTGGAGGAGAACTATGTATTACCCTGATAAATGGAATCGGAATAAAACATGACGTAAATGTTATCGAACAGCAGAAGATGCGAAAGGCGATCACTACCTTGAATGACATTTGTCAATTGAACATAGATCTGTAGAAATGCTAATTAACAATACCCATCACCTTACCTATTGCACCAACATACATCCCGGTTCAAATTGGAAAAGCACCTTTGACAGCCTGAAAGAATATGTGCCGGGCATAAAAGCCGAAGTCTCAAATGAGGCACCTTTCGGTTTGGGCCTACGATTATCCAACAAGGCCAGTGAAGAACTTAATGAAGGGGATAATCTGACCGTGTTCAAACAATGGCTGCTAGAGAACAATCTATACATCTTTACCATGAACGGATTCCCTTATGGGAATTTTCATAATGAGCGGGTAAAGGCCAATGTACATTCCCCAGATTGGACGACCAAAGAAAGGCTTGCTTACACCAAGCGCCTTTTCGAACAATTGGCTGAATTGATTCCCGAAGGAATTTCCGGTGGAATATCCACATCTCCCATTACTTACAAATATTGGCATGATTCAGAGAATGCGCGGCGAAAAGCTTTTGAAATAGGAGCGGCGCACTTTGCGGAAATTGCACTCCAACTTCACTCTTTAGAGAACACTACCAATAAATACATGCATTTGGACATCGAGCCGGAGCCAGACGGACTAATGGAAAACAGTGACGAGGTTTTAAGTTTCTTTGACAACTATTTAATTCCGATTGCAACCCAAATATTAAAGGAACGTATAGGCAAGGAGGGATCTGAAGCCGAGAAAATAATAAAACGATACATTACCGTATGCTATGATATTTGCCATTTTTCATTGGCTTACGAAGAACCGAAAGATACTTTTCAAAAGTTTGCGAACGCAGGAATAACAATTGGAAAAATTCAGGTAAGCGCAGCGTTGAAAATCATTTTCAACGAAAACGATAGCGATGCGATTTGGGAGTCCCTTTCACGTTTTGACGAACCTACGTATTTACATCAAGTCACGGAAAAAATCGATGGAAAGGTAAGAACCTATAATGATTTGCCCATAGTTCTAGAAAAACGAGCAGCCTTTTCCGAACTTCGCGCACATTTTCATGTTCCTATTTTTTTAGAGCAGTTCGGCGAATTGTTTTCCACTCAAGACCATATTCTAAAAGTGATGGACTATCTCAAAACACATAAAGTTTCAGAACATTTGGAAATTGAGACCTATACATGGGACGTGCTTCCAAAAGAGTTGAAAAGAGATTTGTCAGAATCTATTGTTCGTGAAATCGAATGGTTAAAAGAAAGGCTTTGGACCGATGCATAAAACAGTTGTCATCAATGTGGTAGGATTGACCAAACGACTTATTGGCGAGCACACACCATTTATAAAATCATTTCTTGAAAAAGGGAAATCCGCGGTTATCACTCCCGTACTTCCGGCCGTAACTTGTTCTGTACAATCTACATATCTGACCGGAAAATATCCTTCAGAACACGGTATTGTCGGTAATGGTTGGTATTTTAAGGACGAGTGTGAAGTAAAGTTTTGGCGACAATCCAATAGGCTTGTTCAAAGTGAAAAAATATGGGACAAACTCAAAAAAGAAAACCCCGGGTTCACTTGTTCTAATATGTTTTGGTGGTATAATATGTATAGCACGGCCGATTATAGCGTTACCCCACGCCCTAATTATTTGGCTGATGGCAGAAAGGTTCCCGATTGTTATTCGCATCCCGCGGACTTACGGGATAATCTCCAAAGTGAATTGGGCACTTTTCCATTATTTCATTTTTGGGGCCCGAAAACATCTATCAAATCGAGCCAATGGATAGCCGATGCCACTATAAAAACGGATCAGTTATATGATCCAACACTGACGCTGGTATATCTTCCTCATTTAGATTACAATCTGCAACGGCACGGACTTGATTTCAAGATAATCTCAAAAGATTTGAACGAAATAGATGCCGTGGTAAAACAGTTGGTAGCACATTATCAGCAACAAGACACTAACATCATCCTACTTTCCGAATATGGAATTACCAATGTTGAAAACCCTATTCATTTAAATCGTATTTTAAGAGAGGAAGGTTACCTCAACATTCGAATCGAGCGAGGACTAGAACTTTTAGACGCTGGCGCAAGTAAGGCATTCGCCGTGGCGGATCATCAATTTGCGCACATCTATTTGAATGACAAATCGTTGAAGTCCAAAGTCAAAAAGCTACTCGAAAAAGTCGATGGTGTTGAAAAAGTATTTTCCGGCGAAGAAATAAAGGAGCTAAACCTCAACCATGATCGTTGTGGGGATCTTGTCGTTTTAGCGGATGACCGCTCATGGTTCACCTATTACTTTTGGATGGACGATAGCAGAGCACCAGACTTTGCCAGAATGGTCGACATTCACAAAAAACCGGGCTATGATCCTGTGGAAATGCTGACCGATCCAAAAGATATGTTCATAATGCCCAAAGTAATAGGAAAACTTATCAAAAAGAAGTTGGGTTTCAGAACGATAATGAATATTATTCCTTTGAAAGCGGAATTGGTAAAAGGATCTCACGGAAGAATTCCGGAAGATACTGATGATTATCCCATTTTAATTACCAACAACAAGGCTTCGATCTTAGAAGAAAATATAAAATCTATCGAAGTGTTTGAAATTTTGGAAAACCACCTAGGGTTTGGTGGCTAGAACAAACGAAATGCCATATTTAGCTTAGTGTAGATCCTCGACTTTCAATTCTTTATTCAACCAATACCCATTCTCTCGAAATCCATAGGCAGACGGATTAAATTCCCCTACCAAATCTACATTGGCGCTTTCCGGTACCGGGGTGTCCATGGTCCAAAAAATACCATTGACCAATAATCGCCGCACACCTTCGTTCATCATGTCCGATGCGGATCCAATGGTAGAAGTAAACGCACGCCCCTCTTTGCCACCCGCTAACATATAACTTTTCGTCCATGCAATGGGCATCAGCACATCGTTTACTTTCAAGCCTTGATTATTTTCAGTGGCTAGTTCATCATCAGAGGGTTTCATACCAAAGAAGATATCATTTTCGTCAAACTCCCCTTTTCTGTTGATGACCTGACCTAAAATTATGGGTTGGCCATCTCCCGGAAGCGGTAAGCGAATTCCATATACATCCGTTGAACCCCAAATCTCTCCACTTTCGATTCCGTTTGTTATAGGATGTGATACGGTGTCATCGGCAACAATGCCACGCGTACTTTGATGTTTGTGGTGTCCATGGTGGTTGACCCAATTCTCTCCAAGTACGAAACGACCGAAACCATCTGCCCATTCCGTTTTATCGCCTTTATAGTAATTACCGTAATGTCTGAAGTTCGATGCGGAGTCTTTGGCAAAATTAAAAGCATGGGTCGCCGTACGAATTCCCTACTGGTTTGCCGGCTTTCAGATAATTGTCAATATGTTGCATTTGGTCATCGGGTAGTGCCCTGAACCTTGTAAAAATAACCATCATATCAGCAGAATCAAGAGCATCTAAGCCAGGAATATTTTTGACATAGTTTGCATTTACAATTCCAGGTTTGGTTGGATCCTGCGCAAAAAGCACTGTACATTTGAATCCATGATGTTTTGATAGGGTTTTTGCTAACTGAGGAAGCGCCTCTTCGGAGCGATACTCTTCATCCCCGGAAACGAGAACTATGTGTTTTGCATCATCGCCACTTCCTTCGTAGGTCAGCCATTGTTTCGGTGCTTGTTCAATACTTTCGATTTCCTCATCCGAAGTTCCTTTTCTGTCCGCTTTTTGTCCGCAGGAAATCAATAAACAGCAGATTAGGAACGTAAATAAATGTTTCATTTAAATCGAATTAGTTCTGTTATTTTCTTCTTTGTCATTTCGCACCTCCTTTATTTGTCATTCCGTACTTCCTTTATTTGTCATTCCCTCCCTTATAAACCGTAATCCCTCCGTATAGATCTCTTCGGAAGGAGAATAATCACGCCATACATTAATAGCGTTGGCAAACTCTGGAATAATGGTGCTAAAAGCCTCTATGGTCAGCCAACCATCGTAGTTGATTTCTTTTATCGCCGGAAAGACTTCATCCCACTGTACTTGTCCGCTTCCTGGAGTACCTCTATCATTTTCACTGATATGGATATGCTTTAATACCGGCGCAATGGTCCTCAATGCCCCGGACTGACTTTTTTCCTCGATGTTGCTATGATGCGTATCGTACATCGCACCGAGATATGGATGGTCTACCGCTTCTACTAAAGTTTTCAAATCGGCCATGGTATTATATAAATAACATTCAAAACGGTTCAACGCCTCGGGACACAACATGATATTTGCTTGGGCAGCATATTCTGCAGCTTTACGGAGCATTTCTGCGCTCCGATTGCGCTCATCTTGGGTAGGTGGCTGTCTTGTGAAATAGGCGAAACTAGAGTGAATAGGGCCGCATATATTCTCGGCACCCAAGGCCTCGGCATTGTCAATGGCCCATTTCAGCCGATCAAGACCGGCCTGTCGAATGTTGGCATCGTTACTTGAAATATTCTCCTCGGGAGCTAGACCGGTCACCGTAGTGACACCCAAACCAAGATCGGCAAAATGACTGCCCAGTTTGGTATAATGAGAAACGTCTCCATCGCCCAGATAGAGCTCGATACCATCGAAACCCGCTTCCTTTAAATCATCTACTATATGATAATGCTCCTCTGTCACGTGGTTGGTCCAGAGGAGCATGTTCATTCCTATTTTCATCAAAAAAGAATTTTTATTGCCATTCCCTCGAACCTGCCTGGCCGGCAGGGGAGGGAATCTCTTTATACTAAATTTAATTCGGTATTATTTTAAGCAGCTACAATACTTTCAGCTTTCCTCTTCTTCATCCAGAAATACAGAATGGTAAATAGCACGATCAAAATCCCGGGGAACAAAGTTAATTTTTCAAGTGTATTCTGTCCAGCGACAAGAATCAATTCATCCCCAGCCAATCCCGTAGCAGCAGCTGCTGCCCTATCGCTGTCTATCCATCCACCAATAATAGGTTGTAACAAGCCGTTCATGAACATTCCGATCGCTCCGATAATAGACATTCCCAATGCTCCGCTTTTTGGGATTTTAGCAGCAACGAAACCAATCATATTTGGCCAAAAATATGCTATTCCCAGGGCGAAGAATATGGCTGCGACATAGGCCATAGCTCCAGTTTGAGTACTGAAAAGATAGATTCCTATCGTAGCTAGAATTGCCGAACCTAACAATACCCCGACTTGGTCGAATTTTTTGACCATATCTCCCCCAAAGTATCTGGCGACTGCCATTAGACCAGCCGTTAAAGCCAGTATAATCATCGGATGCGCCCCACTTTTTGCCAAGATAAGTCCGACCCATTGATTGGGCCCAAATTCAGAAATTGCGGTTAAGCACATACAAATTGCAATAAAAATAAATAACGGGGTAACCATTGCCTTTAAGTTACCTGAAATGGTAGCGGCTTCTTGAACTTTAGCTTTAGGCCAAGATTGTCCAAAAAACAACACAGCATATATTAAGGTGGGAATTAATAATACCCAGACTTGGTCTCGCCCTAGTATTCCCAAATTATCTGTCATAAACCCTGAAAGCAAACTACCTATGGCAATACCTCCCGGAAACCACATATGAAACCTATTCAACATTTTACTCATTTTGTTGCCTTCATAAGCATCCGCAATCATTGGGTTACACGCCGCCTCGGTACATCCGTTACCCAAGCCTATTAAAAGATTCGCTATCAATAAACCGACATAACTACCCGAAAAAATCAACATTAAGATACCAACAGCATGTGCAAAAAAGGCAAATTGCATTATAACCTTTCCACCTACTTTATGATATATTAAGCCACCCACTATCATAGAAATTGGAAACCCTAAAAACCACATGGAGGCTATAAGGCCAGCTTGCCCAGCGGATAATTCTAATTCCGTTTTGAGTTGATCCAAAATGCCAGCGGCAATAGCGAAAGAAAGTGCGGTGGTAATCAACGCAAAACAGCTGCCGTAAAAGAGTCGTTTGGCGTTAGAAGAAGTGTTCGTTTCCATAATTTAAAAGTGTTATTTTGTATTATTAGATTTTTTGGTTAGTCAAATTATTTCAGCTTATAAGTTTACTCGTTTTTTTGCTATTATCATAATTATTTGATCGTAGTCTTGTCGGTTTATCACAAAATAGGAGCTGCCGTTAAAAAACCTGCAATTTTTATTTCCCTAAATACATGATTTTTGAGTAAATTAGTCATCTTTGCGTACGTACCAATATAATTACAAATTCACCCAAAATAGAAGTAAAATGCAACAGAACAACTATCCCAAATTACACAATGCCTCGTGGCCCGGCGTTGTAGGAAAAGGGCCTGATTCAGAACCGCCAATTGATTTGGATACCATGCTGAAACTCACATCGAATGCTGACGTAAACGGTCAAAAGTTCGATGGTATTGATTTGTTTTTAGCAGACCCACACGTTAGTATTGACTCCTCAGATGAGGACCTAAAACGATTGACAGAGAAAGTAAGTTCTTATAACTTAGAAATCGGAAGTTTCGTCGCACCTATTTGGGCAGGCACGGGAGGTGGGTCGGCCATGGGTTCGGCCGAGGAGAGAAAGAACTTCGTTACCCAAGTTCAAAAAGCCTGCGCCATTGGTAAAAAATTACGCGATATGGGCATCAGACCTAATGGAGTGGTAAGAATAGACTCATCGGTCGACCCTGAAAGTTGGGCGAAAGACGAAGTGGAAAATACAAAATTAATTGCCCAAACCTTTCGTGAAGCCTGCGATGTAGCAGCGGATTATGGAGAATCTTTGGCCGCCGAAGGCGAAATCTGTTGGGGTGGAATGCACGGTTGGAAAACAATGCTAAACACTCTAGAGGCAGTAGATAGACCCAATATCGGATTTCAAGCAGATATGGCACACACCTTATTATATCTCTTAGGATATAACAAGGATGATGAGCGTATCTTACCACAAAATTTTGATTGGAACGATAGGGAAACCTTAACGGAAGGGCTGAAAACCCTGACCGCTGCACTTCGACCTTGGACTATAGATTTTCACGTAGCACAAAATGATGGAACCGTCTTTGGAGCAGGTTCGCATGACAAGACCGGAAGACATTGTCAGGCCGCTGACCCCAATGGCAAATTAGATATTGCGGTAGATGCAGGACATTGGTTAAGAGATGAAAACGGACTACTGACCAAAAAATTCAAACACATCTGCTGGGATGGTTGCATGTTTCCTAACGACGTGATGATGCAACCCAAAACGTGGAATGATATTTTGGACGCCATGGTAAAAGTGCGTGAACTGCATGGTTGGCACGAAGCAGAATAGAGTTGGCAGTAGCAGTGCGCAAGTATAAATTTTTTGAATAAAAAGGAAATTCAATTGATCAAAGAACAAACAGGGCGATAAGTTATCCCCCTCTCCTCCAGAGAGCCTGCCCCGAATTCACTTCGGGGGGTTAGGGGAGGACTTTTAGACAAAATGTTCAATAAAATACGAATCTGAATAATTCGAATTATAATTAAACAATGAGCAACAAAAAAGAATTCAGAGTGGGGTTGGTAGGCTACGGTTTTATGGGCCGAACACATTCCAACGCCTATAAAAGAGTCGGGGATTTTTTTCCCGAATTAAAGTACAGACCTGTTTTGAAAGCCGTTTGTGCACGAAATGAAGAACGTGTGAAGGCCTTTGCGGAACAATGGGGCTACGAATCCATAGAAACCGATTGGCGAAAATTGATTGCCCGTGACGATATCGATGCCATTGATATCTGTACTCCCAATAATATGCACGCCGAAATTGCGATAGCAGCCGCCGAAGCCGGTAAGATGGTGCTTTGTGAAAAGCCATTGGCGCGCACGGTTGCCGAGGCCCAACCCATGGTAGATGCCATTGAAAAAGCCGGTGTCCCAAATACGGTGTATTTTAACTACAGACGCATTCCGGCAGTAACACTGGCAAAACAACTTATTGATTCTGGTAAGTTGGGTAAGATATTTCACTTCCGTTCCAACTTTTTGCAAGATTGGACGATCAGCCCTGAACTTCCCCAAGGAGGCGAAGGACTTTGGCGTTTGGATAATGATGCCGCGGGTTCTGGAGTAACGGGAGATTTATTGGCACATTGTATCGATACGGCCATGTGGTTAAACGGAGGTATCAAAGATGTTTCAGCGATGACCGAAACTTTTATCAAAGAAAGAGTTCATACGGGAACTGGCGAAAAACAGAAAGTAGATATCGATGATGCCTGTATATTCCACTGCCATTTTGATAATGGTTCATTAGGGAGGTCATAAGGCTTTGTTTACCTTTGAAATCAACGGTGAAAACGCCTCTGTCAAATGGAATCTACATGATTTGTCGCGTCTAGAATATTTCGACCATAGAGATGAACCCATCGAAAGAGGATGGCGTTCCATTCATGTAACAGATGGCGACCAACCTTATATGGATAAATGGTGGGTCCCTGGATTATCTATAGGATACGAGCACAGTTTCGTGCACCAAGTTGCTGATTTTTTGAAGAATTTAGGGGAAGGCAAACCTTGTTCTCCGACTTTTAAGGAAGCCCAAGAAACGCAAAAAGTCTGTGAAGCCGTATTGGAATCCGGGTAGCCCCCTAGCCCCCAAAGGGGAAACTATTGATGATAATGAGAGACCTGTCAGGTTTTGGAAACCTGACAGGTCTAAACACAAAAAAATGAGCAATACAATAAAAGGCTTCTGCCTTCAAAGAAAAGAAAAAATACATCCGAATTCAGATAATGTGACTGGCAATACGGCAATAGTCGACATGGAAATCCCCGAATTGAAAGAAGGCGAAATCTTGGCAAAGACCCTTTATACAGGTGTCTGTGGTTCCGATAATAGTGCCGCCATTGGTAAGGCCAATTTCGCCTGGGTAGAACGACCTAGGGTCATTGGGCATGAATTTAGTGCGGAGGTATTGGAACTTGGCCCCGGAGACCATGGAGACGTAAAAGTCGGTGATATCTTTACACCTTTGGCGATATTGGGATGTCAAGACGAAGAATGTCCAGCCTGCAGTATTGCCAAATGGAATCTTTGCCCTCAAAAACAAATTATAGGATTTCACAGAAATGGTGGTTTTGGCCAGCGTGTTGTTCTTGAGTCTGATCGGGTCGTTCCTTTGATGGAAGGTTTAACGCATGCACAAGGGGCTTTGGTAGAACCCTTATCTATAATTACAAATGCCCTTTACAACAAATGCAATATCAAACCCGGTCAAGATGTAGTCGTAACCGGATGTGGAATCATAGGTTTGATGTCTGCGGAAGTAGCCCGTGCAGCTGGCGCCCGGGTTGCGGTAACGGGCATCGCACATGATCGTGATATCCGATTGAAAAAAGCCAAAGAAAGAGGGTTTATTACATTGGAAGTCTCGCCAGAAAACACATTGGCCTCTCAATTTCAAAATGGAATTATTGACGAAAATGGAGTGCCCTTCGGAAGCAACGGAAAAGTAGATCTGCTCATTGAATGTTCAGGTGTGCCTCAAGTTTTGACAGAGGCAATATCTGTAGTTCGCCCAGAAGGCGATATTTGCGTTATCGCAACTTATGGTCAAGATGTGCCCATAAATGCGACCCACCTGACGCGAACTTCTTTAAATATGAGGGGTTCAATGGGATCTTGTAGAGATGATTATATGTCAGCAATGAAATTGATGGTCACAGGCGTGTTTCCATCAGAACACTATACCGATTTTTATGATTTTGAAAATGTCACTCAGGCTTTCGAAGACTCCATAAAAGCACAAAATATGAAGGCTGTTGTAAAAATGAATTGAAATGTAAAAGCCTTAACCGCAAAGGACACAAGGGTTTATGCCAGGTTCACAAAGAAATCATTATTCCTTGCGAACTTTGCGCCGTCTTTGCGTTCCTTGCGGTTAAACCGACCAGTACTAAGCAAATTCAATTAAAAACCTAACATCTAAATACACAAGCTAACAACTGAAACATGCATAAGATTTTCATTACCGGAGGCACAGGCTGCATAGGTTCGGTAACTATCTATAAACTATTACAATCCACGGAAGTGGAAAAAATCGTAATCGCAACACGATCGAACAATGCCGACCCTTTAAAA
>QIJL01000349.1 GCA_003232435.1 Flavobacteriales bacterium
GGATTTGATCCTAAACCGATTTCGACAATGGAACATCATCTAAAAGTTGCGCTTGCCCAGATTGCTCCCGTTTGGTTGGATAAGAAGGCGACACTTGAAAAAATAGAGGCTACCATTCGGGAAGCCGGAAAGGAGAATGCCGAACTTATCGTTTTCGGGGAAGCCTTGCTTCCAGGTTACCCATTTTGGCTGGCCTTGACGGAAGGCGCCAAATGGGATTTAAAAGCCAACAAAGAATTACACGCCCATTATACAAGAAATTCGATTCAAATCGAAGCTGGGGAATTAGATTCGATCTGCAAGTTGGCAGAGGAAAATAGAATTGCTATTTACCTCGGAATAATGGAAAGGGCAAAAGATCGCGGGGGTCATAGTATTTATGCTTCCTTGGTATACATTAATGAAACTGGAGAAATCAAATCTGTACATAGAAAGTTGCAACCTACCTACGATGAGCGACTCACTTGGGCACCCGGAGACGGAAATGGCTTGCAGGTACACTCATTAAAACAATTTACGGTCGGTGGACTCAATTGTTGGGAAAATTGGATGCCTTTGGCAAGAACCGCACTTTATGGTCAAGGCGAAAATCTACATATTGCCGTTTGGCCGGGCAAGGAAGAAAATACAAAAGATATCACAAGATTTATAGCAAGAGAATCACGAAGTTTCGTGATTTCAGTTTCGTCTTTGATGAAGAAGGAAGATTTCCCCAAAAATACGCCGCATTTAGATAAAATATTGGCAGAAGCTCCTGATGTTTTGGCCAATGGAGGTTCTTGCATCGCCGGCCCTGATGGCGAATGGATTATTGAACCCATACTACATAAAGAAGGATTGATTTACGAAACCTTGGATTTTAACCGTATTTATGAAGAGCACCAGAATTTTGACCCCGTTGGCCACTATTCAAGACCCGATGTGACCAAGCTTATAGTAAATCGTGAGCGGCAATCGACTGTGGAGTTTGAAGATTAAGCCTACCTTTGCAAAAAGTTTGATTATGGGCAGGTCGGATTCGAACCAAAATAAAAAATCATCCGGAAAACTGGTGGGAAGTTTTCGGAAGAAAAATTATGCTAAACCAAAGGTTCGGGCAAAAAGTAAGCCCACTTCAAAGCAGTCCGAAAACCCTGATTTGGTGCGTTTGAACAAATATGTATCCAATTCGGGAGTTTGTTCCCGACGCGATGCCGATATCTATATCGCTGCGGGCCAGGTTACCGTAAACGGAAAGACAATCACCGAAATGGGCCATAAGGTCAAATTGACCGATGAGGTCAAATTCGACGGGCGGTTGCTGAACCCGATAAAAAGGGAATACGTTCTTCTTAACAAACCCAAAGATTTTACCACTACCGTTCGAGACGAAAAAGGCAGAAGAAATGTTTCGGGACTGATTTCAAATGCTTCGAAGTCACCTTTGCTGCCCATAGATAAAATGGATAAAAATGCAACCGGACTTCTACTATTTACAAATGATGGCGATTTGACCAAAAGATTGAAAAGCCCTAAAAACGGACTTCGAAAAATATATCATGTAGTTCTGAACAAAAATCTGCGAAGTGCAGATCTAAAGAAAATACAAGAGGGAGTTACCTTAGATGAAAAGCCCGTGCGCGTACAGGAAATAAGCTTTGTAGACGATGCCCCAAAGCGGGAAGTGGGCATTGAGATCTACAGCTCAAAAAACCGGATCGTGCAACGTATTTTTGAACATCTGGAGTACGAGGTGGTTAAATTGGACCGGGCGGTCTATGCCGGACTCACTAAAAAAGACCTGCCCCGCGGGCATTGGCGGTATCTGACCGAGCAGGAGGTCATTAATTTGGGTATAATAAAATAAGCTTCATTACCGAGTGGAGTAGTAACCTTCCCCAAAACGGCAACTCAGCATCAAGCCATGCGTATTACCAAGCGGAGAATCTTTAATGGCCATATTATAATGGTAAATCAACCGGAAGTTTTTGATTAGATAAACACCCGCCAATAGATTTATCGAAGAACTTGTTCGATATCCGGCACCGATTTCGAATCTATTCTTAAAACTTACTGCTAAGTTAATGTCCGCCTGAAGTGGGGCGCCTTCTTCATATTTCAGAAGTAAGTTTGGTTTGATCATCATTTCTTGAAAGATCGTGGTATAAAAACGATACCCGAAATATCCGTAAACAGGATTCGAAAAATCGAGATCATCTCTCGTGGCTAGTTTGTCTCCCAATATATTCGGTGCCGAAACACCGGCATAGAAACGAGAATGGTTGAACAAAAATCCCACACCGATCGTTGGTATGGTCGCATTGATGTTCTCTGCAAAATTCGGGTCATTGGGTATATTAAGTTCCAATAGATTATCTTGAAATTGCTGTATTCCTGCCGTAATTCCGAAGGAAAGAACACCGGGTTGATAAACCTGCCAATAAGGTCGATTGTCATCAAAGTCAAAGAATATTTTGTAAGAGTAGGCCGCAAAGAAGTTCGTATTCGTTGTTACCCCGATTTCATCTCGAACGAAACCCGCGCCCAAACCGACCTTGCCTTCGTTCAAGGGAGCGTTAAAACTCAACGAAAAATTCTTGGGGCTACCTTCTAGACTGCGGGCAAAACCTAAGTTCGCAGCAGTTATTTCTGTCGTTGACAACATGCCGGCGTAGGCCGGGTTTATGATAAACGGATTGTAATTGTATTCGGGGAATGTGGCCGTTTGCTGTGCAAAAGTCGCTGCGCATCCAAATAATAAGAGTGCGCTCAAAGCCCTAAGTTTTTTGTTCGGGTTTTTCATATTAGCGCTTTAAGACTAGATAACCGTTCAATTTTTTCAAGTTGGTTTCTCCGGATACTTGAATTCGGAAGAAATAAGTGCCCGTCGGAAGTTGGCCCGCGCCAATGCTTGTCAATCGATTGGCTTCTCCGTTAAATACTTTTGACTGGTTGTCATAACCTTCGATTTGAAAGACCATATCGCCCCAGCGGTTGTAAATAAATACCGTATTATCTGGATGGTTCTCGATGCCGTCTATTGTCCAAAATTCATTGATGCCATCCCCATTTGGCGAGAAACCATATTTGGTCTCGTCGTCAGGAACGATTTTAGCTACAGTGGTAAATGCCTGTTCCGTACATCCGGTAGCAGTGCCCTGTGCGCTATAGGGTGTTACGGAAACATAAACCATGATATTGTTGGGCAAGTCGTCCGGTAGATTATAGCGGGTCAAAATACCAACCTCTTCATTGTCCAAAATTTCGGTTCCACCCGAGGTGGTTCCGACCGAAAGACGGTATCCCGTAGCGGTCGCCGAGGCGCTCCAAGTCAAATCGGTCGATACGGCAACATTGGCGGCCCCGTTTACGGGAACGGTCAATGTGGTACAAGCAGGAACGGTTGCCAAGGCCTGTGTCGTAAAACTTTCTTCGCTGCACCCTGTGGCGTTGCCCAGCGCGTTGTACGGAACTACAGTTACATAGACCGTGGTGTTTTCCGTTAGATCGGAAGCAATGTCATAGGTGGTCACATCGCCGACATCAATATTGTTCATAATCTGGGTTCCTCCGGAAGTAGTACCTACTGAAAGGCGATAGCCCGTAGCGGTGGCCGAGGCACTCCAAGTCAAATCGGTCGATACGGTAACATTGGTAGCTCCGTTTGTCGGAAGCGTCAATGCGGTACACGCAGGAACGGTGGCCGAGGCCTGCGTCGTAAAACTTTCTTCGGCACAACCTACGGCATCCCCTTGGGCATTCTTTGGAATTACGGTTACGTAGATCGTTGTGCCTTCAGGGAAATCTGAGGTGTGATCGTAACTAGTAATATTCCCGACATCGCCTGCAAATATTTCGGAGCCTCCTGAAGATGTTCCAATAGACAGATTATAATCTGTTGCTGTTGCCGAAGCGTTCCAAATTAAAGTTGTTCCAACGGCAATATCACTTGATCCGTCACTTGGGGTGGTCAATGTCGTACAAACGGGTACTGTTGGCCCACTCGAAGTAACGACCGTAAAACTTTCTTCGGTACAGCCTACGGCATCTCCCACGGCATTTGTTGGAGTTATCGTAACGAATATCTGTGCTCCTACGACAAAATCTGAAAAGGGGTCGTAGCTTAATACATTGCCCACATCCCCGGCAAAAATATCCATGCTTCCTGAAGTCGTTCCTATCGAAACTTTATAACTATCGGCACCATTGGCAGGGTCCCATTCAATGTTCGTGTCAACGGCCACATCGGTGCTTCCGGCTATCGGATCGGCCAAATTTGTGCAGCTAGGCACTACTGTTGAGGTATTTGTGGTAAAGGACTCTTCTGTACATCCTCCGAAATCGCCATCATCAAAGTAGGGCGTAATCGTTACGAAAATATCTTGGTTGCTAGGTAGGTCACTGGCAAAATTATACACGGTAACTTCTCCGACATCTTCGTTGTTTACGATATCCGTGCCTCCGGTAGTGGTGCCAACACTTATTTTATAGCCACAGGCCCCTGGGTTGTCGTTCCACTCGATTCCTGCATTAATGGGTATGTTCATCGCACCGTTAATCGGATTGGCCAGGGTTACGCATTCTTTTGTGGCATTTACGGTCAAAGTGATGTCATTTCGAACCAATAAAAGGTTTTTACCATTGGTTCCCGGCGGGTCACTATTTTCAAAAGGAACCAAGTCACTGGTAATTTCTGAATAATAGACCCCATTGTCGCAGGTATTCAAATCGGTAATCGTATATTCCGGAGAGTCGGTCGCATCTGCAATTGCAACTCCGTCTTTATACCATTGATAGTGATTTTGAGCTCCGCGAACAGTGGTAATCAAAGTAATGCTCTCGCCAGCGTTTGGTGTTGGATTTTCAATGGCGTTGACCTTGGCCTGTGGGGCATAGTCATATTTGCTGAGAACAGGAATGTTGAAGGCTCCCGGTAGCCCCACGTAGCTTATGAAATCTAGGTGATCGTTTTCTAAATCTCCAAAATGGAAATAGTTATTGTCGATGGTCAATTCAAAATATCTTGTCCATGGATCTGTATCAGCGGGACCTAACAGAAACAAATCGGCAAAGTTTGGAATTTGACCGGTCAGCAAGTTATAGCTTACCTCTAAAGTTCCTCCACGAATTCCGCCATCGCCGTTTCTAATGCTATAAAATTGATCAAGAATGGCGGTGCCCGGAAACAGGTTATAATTTAAGATGATCGTGAATAACTTCAGATTTTGGGTGATATCCAAAGATTCTATTTGATTTCTTTCGGCGTTTAAATAACCGAGATCCACGTTTTGGGTCAAATCCAGACCTGTTCCTGTAAAAAGGTTGTTATCTATATGGAGTCTAGTAATTTTAGTATTTGTCGTAATATCTAGATTAGGGAGTTGATTGGTGCCTAAATTCACTGTTAGAAGTTCCAAGTTGCTTGCAAGATTTAGGGTCGGTAGTTCGTTTGTATTCAAATTAAGTGTTTGGAGATCCACGTTTTGAGATAAATCCAATGAGGTAATGTTATTTCTTGAGGCATTAAGATTTTGAAGGAGTACGTTTTGACTGGAGTCAAATGTTATTAGCTCATTGTTGCTGACATTGACATTTGTTAGCAAGGTATTTTGGGTCATATCTAAATTCACCATTTTGTTGCTCGATAAATCTAGGTCGTAAATCAAGGTATTTGAAGCGATGTCCACGTCGAATGTAGTAGCCAAGGCATTGCTGGTTACGTGAAGTACCTCTAAGTCTGGTACCGATGCAAAAGAAAATCCACTTGGTAATTCGTGCCCTCTAATGGTTAGTCTTTTTAAAGCCGTTGAGTTTGGTAAGAGCAATGTTTCAACGTTTGTTCCCCCAAGATTTACATCTTCTAGGACATTGAAACCAGTAAGATCTACCGAGCTTACCCTTTGATTTCTAATATCTAGTTTCTTAAGAGTGTTTTTTGTCGCAGGCAATGTTATGTTCGTGGTCTGCGTATTTTGATTTAGCCATAACTCTTCTAGTCCGCTATGATTGGTAAAGTCGAAGATGTCTTCAAAGGTGGCAATAATTTGAATATTCTTCGTCGTAGCGGTTTGGGGTAATATTATATCCGCCAAACTGGTAAAGGCATAGATATATATTGTCTCTAATAGAGTATTTTGGGAAATATCCAAAGTTGGAATGGGAGGGGTACCGCCATTTCCGGTAGCCCCGATGTTCAGAATTTTGAGATTTACGTTTTGGGTAAGATCCAAACTTGCTAAAATGTCGTTATCGTCAAAAACAAGTTCTTCTAACAAGGTCAATGTGGTCAATGGGGCCGTCGTAAAATCGTTTCGCCCCAAGTCTAGGTTAATCAGGTTCACAAAAGCTTCAAGACCCATAAAGTCTATAATATCCGTTCTGGCTATTGTCAGGTCGGTAACTGCTGCCGCATCGGCATTCAAGATATTGCCATTGGCACCGTTTGTATCAATTCCTTGATCAACAAGGTCTTGTTCAAAGTTGGCGTCGGGGATCGGGGTCGTTTGGGCAGCTGCCGTAAGGCAAGTTAACAGCAGTATCAGGGGCAGTAGGCTTTTAAGCATAATCGTTTGGCGGTTACGTTCCAAAATAGGAGGGGTCTGTTCATAACGCTCAGGATTTCCGAATATTTCATGTAATTCCACTTGAAGCGCCATTTTGTTGTTTGGACATGAAATTCGGAGCGGGAAAATAGGGGAAGGCCCTTGAAATCAGTGAAATGGCAACGGTCATATACGGGTATTAAGCCGAAATGAAAGATGTGGCTATGATTACTCGTTTAGCAAGATATTCGCTAGAACCGTTTCAATTTCCGATTCTGAAAGTCCAACGGCCATATCTGAATGGTACAGA
>QIJL01000284.1 GCA_003232435.1 Flavobacteriales bacterium
CAGGGTGCCAAAGAAATTTATATCGGACTGGGTGGCAGTGCTACAAACGATGCCGCAATAGGAATCGCCCATACGTTGGGCTATACCTTTCTTGATGTGGATGGAAAAAGACTACATCCTATTTCAAAGAACTTATCCCGAATCGATAAAATCGAACTCCCTACTAATATTGAACAGTTGAAATCGGTTTCTTTTTTCGCTGTCAATGATGTAGACAATCCGTTGTTCGGAAGTAGCGGCGCGGCCTATACTTATGCGCAACAAAAAGGTGCTAATGAGGAGCAAGTGGAAGAATTGGATCAAGGCCTTCGAAACCTATCCGAAGTCGTAAAGCAGCATTTAGGAAAAGACTATGCCGCAGTGGCCGGTGCGGGTGCAGCCGGTGGAACTGCCTACGGACTCAAAGTTTTTTTCGGCGCGACCTTTATTTCGGGTATTAATTTTATTCTTGGTCTTTCTGGGGTTGAAAATCTGCTTAAGGAGGAAAAATTCGATTATATCATAACGGGGGAAGGAAAGTTCGACAATCAGACCTTGCACGGAAAATTGATAAAAGGAGTGGTAGATTTGGGCCGACGGCACGATATTTCCGTTGTTGTGATCTGTGGAAAGGCCGATGTGAATCGAAATGAATTGGAAAAACTAGGGCTCGAAGCGGTACTTGAGATAGCCGATAAAACAAAATCCTTGAAATATAATATGGACAATGCACCCCGATTAATTCAAAAGGCCGTATCCGATTTTTTTAAAAAGAAATGATGGGTTGTCCAACTTAGATTTCAGATAGCTACTCTATGACAAGTGTTCTCTTTATTTCTTGCACAATGGCAAAATAACCCAGCGGAAACACTTGCGGTCGTTCGACATTATCAAAAATATCTCGATTGTCAAGACCTGTGATGTCAAAAACGTTACCTCGAACGGTGGCCACGGGGGTTTGAAACGGGCCTTGCTGACCTTCTGTCTGTTCGATCAATTGGTCCATGTAATTGTAGAATGACTCGTCGGCTCCTAAAATGCTAATATCGATTTCTTTGCCGGACTCAAACTTTCGATCATAGAAATAAGAGAACTGAAATTCTTGTCCTTTATAAAACTCGTCTTCCGTAATCAGATATTCATCAAAATCGAAATCAAAAATGTAGAAGTTATCCTGCTCGGCATCATCGGTAATGGTAACAACCACTTCTGTTTCATCGTCGCTAAATAAATTGCCGGTACCTTGAACTATGGTGTCGATTGGAACGGCAGGTACATATTTGGTCTGGGCAAAGTATTTGCGACCTTTATGCCGGATAATCAGGTCGTATCGCAGATCCACCTCAACAGCCGAAGTTGGTATTCTCTGGTCGGTAGAAAAGTTGGGATCCGGAATGTAAATGCCCGTCCCGGGCGCTGATTCGGCCAAAGTGCTTGTACCAGAGCTTTGTATCCCCAGAGAATCTGTTACTGTAACAATGATGATGATACTTTCTAGGGAAGTCACCGGTATCTCGCCAAAAAAATTATCGGTCTCGGTAACCTTTACTTCCACAGGAATGAATTCTTCATTGATATCGACCCTGAAAAGGGCATCGACATTTAACCTGGGAGGTTCGGAAGGTGTATCGACCTGAATGACATCTTCACAACCAAATAATATAAATATGAATGCTGTCACAGTCAAAATACCGACCGCCCTTAAATCTTGTTCTAAAATCGATCTTCTTGTCATTGTATGGTAATGGTATTGCTAAACTCCTGTGATACGGAAAAATAACCCAGCGCAAAATTGTTGGAATCACCGACGTTGTCAAAATTATCGATATTGTCGATGTTCGTAACATTGATAATGTTGCCACGAACGGTTGCAGCCGGGGTTTGAAAAGGACCTTGGTCACCTCCGGCTTGATGTATCAGCTGGTTCATATAATTATAAAATCGTTCTTTTACCCCTAAAATACTTATGTCGACCTCCTGCCCCAGCTCTAGACCATCTTCATAAAAATAGGAGAATTGAAATCTTTGACCGGGATAGAAGGTATCCTCGGAAACCAAATATTCACCGAATGAAAAGTCAAAAAGATAAAAATCGGTACGGTCTGGCTCATCTACGAAGGTTATCAATACCTCGGTCTCATTTCCGGTAAAAAGTGTTCCATTGCCCTGTTGCGGTGTGTCTATTGGAACTGAGGGAGCATATGTGGTTTCTGCAATATAGCGTTGATCTTCATGTTCAATGGTAAGAAAAAGTCTGCCACTAGTAAAAAAGGATGTTTTCTTTGCCCCCGTATATTCCCCCGGTCCAGTTTTGAATAGAACAATAACATTTTGATCAAGGTCCTGTGAGGGGTAGTCTATATTTATAATCGTTATCTGGTTCAAATCGGTTGGTTCGATCGTACCGAAAAAAGAGCTTGTAAGTCCGACCTTTACCCTGACGGTTGTAGTTGGTTCACTTTCATCAATGCGAACAAGGGCATCGACCGTTAAACGCGGTTCTTCGGTAGGTGGGTCGATGGTAATAACGTCTTGACACCCGATTATCAGGAAAAAACAACTAAATAATATCGCCCAATTCTTCATACCCTAGAATTTGAAGTTGTAGGTTACGGCCGGCACTATTCCAAAAATCGAGGTGCGCACCGCTTCGTTTACGCCGGTATCTTGATTGCGTCTAAAATTGATCGAGGCGGCATTTCTGCGGTTGTACAGGTTATAGATACTGAAGACCCATTCGGTTTTCCATTTGCGATCTGCATTTTTTCTCGGGGTCAAGGTAGCCGATAGATCGATTCGATGATAATCTGGCAAGCGTTCTTTATTCCTCAAACCGTAGTAGGGAATTGTCAATCCTTGAAATTCGAACTGCCCTACGGGATAGTTGGTCGGTTGTCCTGTCTGATAGACGAAGGTCGTGTTAAAAGTCCACTTCTTATTCAGTTCATAGCTTCCGAACAATGATATATCATGGGTTTTGTCATAGGGTGTGTTGTACCATTCCCCAAAATTAATACCTGATTCAAGGTTCGACCTTCCGTTGTCAAACGTGGGTACTCGACCGGGAGTCTGCTGTTCAGATTTGGATAGCGTATAGGCTAGCCACCCTTGAAAATTTCCTTCATTTTTTCTCAATAACAGCTCCAAGCCGTAAGCTCTTGCCTTACCATTAAGTATTACCTGTTCAATCGAATTATTGGCAATAAGATTGGCACCATCGATATAGTCGATTCGATTCTTTATGTCTTTATAAAATACTTCTGTTTCAAAGGAATAATCTCCGTTTTTCATGTTTCGGAAATAACCTAGTGCGTACTGGTCTAGTAGTTGCGGCTCAACAAAAGGTCCGCTGGGAGTCCACACGTCTAAAGGAGTAGGGGAACTGGTATTTGAAAGTAGATGCAGATATTGGGCCAAACGGGTATAACTTGCCTTTATCGAACTATTACCTCCAATTGTATAGGCCGCTGAAATACGAGGCTCCAGATTACTAAAAGTAGCCAAACTACCTTTTCGGCCGGGATTAATGGTCGAAGTTGGCTCGGCCTCTCTATAAACAAGGGTAAAAGGGTCAAAGAAGACCGGGTCATTGTTTTCATAGACATTCAGTTCATCTTGCCCCAAACGGATAAAACTGCTAAAGCGAAGTCCGTATCCTAAACTTAGATTATCCGTTATGTCATGTTCAACATCTATATAGGCGGCAAATTCGTTCGCGTATTTTTGAATCAGCTGTTCCTCTACGATTCCCGATTCTGCATTACTCGGTTCTATTTTTCCGGGATTGAAGCGATAATAAATATTATTCAGCCCATAATTTATTTGGAGTTTGTCACTGATATAATGCTTCAAGTCATACTTCACGTTGAAATTTTGAATTCCCGAGTTCCAATTAAAACCAACAAAATCTAATTTCAATCCATAGTAGTAGTCGGAGTATATCAATGATAAATTCGAAAACAACTTATCTGAAAATAAATAGTTCCATCTAAAATTGCCAACTGTATTCCCATAGGTGTTTACAAAACTCTCACTGATGCTGAAAACATCCCTACCAAAATACCCGGAAAGAAAAATGCTATTCTTATCGTTGATATTGTAATTCAACTTGGTGTTCAAATCAAAGAAGTAGGCGGAATTGTCCACGTCGAAAAGTGGAAGAAACAAATGCGCATATGAGCCTCTTCCTCCGACCAAAAAAGCAGCCTTGTCTTTTATAATAGGACCCTCCACCAGCAGTCTACTAGCCACTACACCGATACCCCCATTGACTTTTAGTTCTTTACTGTTACCTTCTTTTTGAAAAATATCCAATACGGAAGATACCCGCCCACCGTACCGTGCAGGAATTCCCCCTTTATATAATTTGATGTCTTTTATGGCGTCGGGATTAAAAACAGAAAAGAAACCGAACAAGTGTGAAGAATTGAAAATAATAGCTTCATCCAATAGTATCAGGTTTTGATCTACAGCACCACCACGAACATTAAATCCGGAAGCACCTTCACCTGCACTTGTAACCCCTGGAAGCAATAAAATTGCCTTTATAACATCGGCCTCACCCAAAATAACCGGTATTTTTTTTATGGTCTCCACCGATAATGAGTTAACACTCATCTGGGGTTTGCGAATATCGAGCTTTTCGACATTTTCAGTGACCACCACCTCTTCCAGCTCTTCGGCGGCCTCGTGCATCTGAAAATTCACCTTGAGGTTTTCGGTAAGTGAAATTGTGAGCACGATATCCTGAAATCCCAAATAGCTAACTTGAATTTGATATTCACCTTCTGGCAGGGTAAGCGAAAAGAAGCCGTATTCATTGGTCGTGACCCCGGTCGACAACTCTGGAATTACCATGGTTACCCCGATTAGGGTTTCGTTACTTGACGCCTCTGAAACGGTACCGCTTAAAGTAAATTTTTGCTGGCCATAAGACAAGCAAGAGAAAAACAAAAAAATGAGGGAAGCTGTTTTGGTCGGTTTATTCATTTAAGCGGCAATTTTTTATAAATCTAGTCATAAAAAGGGCCTTGCGAAAAATGTTAACAATAATTTAAAAAACAAAGGACCCCCTGCACAAAACAAGAGTCTTTCCAATCTTTTTAACTAAACCACCTTGCACTACAAGTGCAGGGGTTTCTTTGACTAAGGACTAAAAGTCCTTCATATTAAAACTTTTCCATGAATTGAAATAGATCAGGAATTAAGAATCTTGAAATTTAGATTTTTTCGCATCACTAAATTACTGCAATGAAATTGCAGGGTTTTAACCCCCAACCTGAGACCAATAAATTATCATTGTTGTCCGATAAACTTTTTTAAAAGTTTAGACAATGCCTGTAATCATTAATCGAACTCGTCTTGAGTTATTATTTTACCTGCGAATTTCGCATTTTGCACCCTAATTTCGCCATTTTTAGCTTCCGTAGCTATGCTATGCAACCAAAAAATAACTTCATTAGAGTACAAAAGCCTTCATTCTCGGTTCCAAACAATAACTCAAGACGAGTTCATCATCAATGCCGGATCGAAACTTGACACCTTGCTTTTTAAATTTTAAATTTATATAATCCTCAGGGATAGCTAAGAAATCACCTGGTAGAGCTATTGATTTTCAAATAGCTGCAATTTAGTCTTACGTCCTATATCTAGTAGCGCAGCGGTCTTACGTCTTTAACCGGACAGTACTGATAAATTATAGCTAAATATCGGCCAATATAGAATTTAATGTCTCGCTTGGCCTCATGACCGATGCCCTTAATTTTTCATCTGGTTTGTAGTATCCACCGATATTTTGCTGCTTCCCTTGTGCGTCATTCAGCTCCGCAACGATTTTGTTCTCGTTGGCCTGCAATGCTTTCGCGACTATAGAGAAAGTATCCTTGAGTTCTAAATCTTCATTTTGGTCTGCTACTGCTTCGGCCCAATACATGGCTAAATAAAAGTGGCTGCCGCGTGTGTCCAACTCATTTACTTTTCTTGAAGGCGATTTGTCGTTGATCAAGAACTTTTCCGTCGCACTATCAAGGGCGTCGCCCAATATCCGTGCTTTTTGATTGTTGTATTTTTCTCCGTAGAATTCCAAAGCCACGCCAAGAGCGAGAAATTCGCCTAATGAATCCCAGCGAAGATGTCCTTCCTCCAAGAATTGTTGAACGTGCTTCGGCGCAGAGCCGCCGGCCCCCGTTTCAAAAAGCCCGCCACCGTTCATCAACGGAACGATCGATAACATTTTGGCACTTGTGCCCACTTCAAGAATCGGGAATAAATCTGTCAGGTAATCACGAAGTACGTTTCCGGAAACGGAAATGGTATCCTTGCCATCTTTGATTCTTTCCAAGGTAAATTGAGTGGCCTCGATAGGGGAGAGTATGCGAATATCAAGACCTGAAGTATCATGATCGGGAAGATATGCATTCACTTTTTTTATCAATTCCGCATCGTGGGCCCGATTTTCATCCAACCAAAAAACGGCCGGAGTAGTCGAAGCCCTTGCCCGTGAAACGGCCAATTTGACCCAATCTTGCACAGGTGCATCCTTTACCTGACACATTCTCCAGATATCGCCCTGTTCAACTTCGTGTGAAATCAAAACTTCTCCAGAACCCTTGTCGACTACTTGTACTTTTCCCGAACTCGGAATTTCGAAAGTTTTATCGTGTGAACCGTATTCCTCGGCCTTTTGAGCCATGAGCCCAACATTGGGTACAGTGCCCATAGTGGTCGGGTCAAATGCACCATGTTTTTTACAGAAGTCGATGGTCGCTGTGTAAATTCCGGCATAACTACTGTCAGGAATAACGGCTTTGATAACGGCTTTGATGTCTTGAGGCTTACCTTCCGCGTTCCACATTTGACCTGACGTACGTATCATAGCGGGCATCGACGCATCAATGATAACATCGCTGGGAACGTGCAGGTTTGTGATTCCCTTATCGGAATTTACCATTGCCAAATCAGGGCCATTTTCCATCGCGGCGGAAATATCCTTTGTAATTTCATTCTTTTTGTCTTCAGGAAGGTCTTCAAGTTTTCCCAAGAGGGTTTCCAATCCGTTGTTGGCATTGATTCCAAGGGAATCAAAAGTAGCTCCATGCTTTTCAAAGACATCGGCAAAATACGTTCGTACCGCATGCCCGAATATTATCGGATCTGAAACTTTCATCATGGTGGCCTTCATGTGCAAAGAGAACAATATTCCGTTCTCCTTAGCATCTTCGACCTCTTTTTCAAGAAAGTCTAAGAGGGCCCGTTTGTTCATTACAGTGGCGTCGATGATTTCTCCGGCCAAAAGTGCAATACTTTCTTTTAAGACTTTTTGATCGCCATTGACGCTTTTCAAAACTATTTGGACTTCCGTCTCTTTGGAAATCGTTAGGGATTTTTCATTGGCTTGAAAATCACCTTCGCCCATAGTCGCAACGTGGGTTTTGGA
>QIJL01000111.1 GCA_003232435.1 Flavobacteriales bacterium
AGGGCGCCGGTGAATTTAATATGCTGGAACATATTCCTCAATCGATGTGGGATATGCTGGAAGCTATGATTCGGGCGAAGAAGAAATAAATTCGAAATTATTTTTTGAAAGGAAATCAAAAAGTTATTTCCAAGTTTAAGTCCGAAATAGAAAACTGTCTCAACTTTGGTTAAGTTACGCCCAATGAAGGGGTTATCGTATGCTACTTGTCAACAAAAAAATAATTTAAAATGAGTAAAATGAAATTGGCGATAATCGGTGCAACAGGCACAACGTACAAAAGAACAATCCCGGCATTAGTAAACTCAATGGTTAGTGAAGTTGTAGCAATTCAAGGCAGGAACCTTGAAAAGTTAAAAATAGCACAGAGTGAATTTCAAATAAAAGAAATTTATACTAATGAAAAGGAAATGCTTGCTAATGCCAACTATGATTACATATACATTGGAACACCACCGTTTTTACATTTTGAAAATATTGAAGTTGCTACTTTAACTTCTAAACCTATTATTTGTGAAAAGCCTTTGGCAATCAATTATGAAGAAGGGGTGAAGATTAGTCATCTTTTAAGTAGATACAACAACAAAACATTTATGATTGCTCATCACCTTCGGCATCAAAAATCTATTCAGGACATAAAAGGATTTCTTCAAAGCAGTTTAATCGGTGAAGTGCTGAATGTTTCACTTCAGTGGGGCTATGAAATGAATCTGAAAGCCCCAAATGCAATTTGGAAAATCAATCCAAAATTGGGAGGAAAAGGCACTTTCAGTGATAATGGTATTCATATTGTTGATTTAGCAATTTTCTTATTTGGGCTACCAAAATCAATTTACGGCAAAGCGGAACATGTGAGAACAAAAGAAACTTTTGATAACGAAACAGCTTTTCTAAATTATGATAAATCATGCATTCAGCTTCATTCTTCACAGTGTATGAAATTTCCTGGCAATCATATATTAATTTATGGGACAAAAGGAAGTATTGAGGCATTCAATAGTATTGGAGAAAAATACATTAACAAAGTTTCAATTAAATCCTCTAACACACACACAATTATAGAGTACTTTGAAACAAATCTATATAGAAATGAAGTAGAAGACTTTTGTATGGGACTTACTGATTCAACTTTTGAGCATAATGGAACAACGCTGAAAGAAGGGCTTAATGCTTTAAAGATTATCGATACAATTCGAGTTTCAGCTAATTCTGTTTCAACTGTAGAATTTAACCATGAGTAAAACTGTGGTATAAAAATTAAAAAATAGGCAAGTCTATTTTGGATTGGTATAATTGGATAAACCGCTCCAAGTTGTGCCACCCATTCCGGTGATATTGTGCCACTGAAAAAAAGGGGGGTACTTTATACACCTATATCTGATAAAGAAGATACCAATCTTCGAACCTCTGAAGGAGATTCAGCCTCAAGTGCTTTTTCGGAAAGATGTTTCACAATTGAACAGTCTAAACTACGTATAAGTGCCTTGATCACAGGGATAGAAGGAACATTCATACTTAGTTCATCGACACCCAGACCCAGCAAAATTGGCACTACAGAGGAATCGCTTCCAGCCTCCCCACAGACAGCAACCCGTTTACCATAAAGGTGCGCAGAATCAATAACGTGGTGGATCAATTCCAAAATTGCAGGATGAAGAGGATCTGCCAACTTAATGATATTAGAATTTCCTCGTTCAGCAGCCATAGTATACTGAATAAGATCATTCGTTCCAATAGAGAAAAAGTCTACTTCTTTTGCTAGCTTTTCTGCACAAACTGCCGCAGCAGGGATTTCTACCATAATCCCCGTATCAATTCGTTCCTTTATATTTTGACCTCTCAGCTTTATTTCGTCACGTGCTTCAGCTAATAAAGATTTTGCACTTCTGAATTCTTCCAAAGTTGCGATCATAGGAAACATAATTTCGATTGGATATAAAGATGCTGCTCGAATAATTGCTCTTAATTGAACTTTAAAAAATTCAGGTTGTGAAAGGCACACGCGAATGGCTCGCCAGCCAAGGAAAGGGTTTGCCTCACTTTCGAGATTAAGATACGGAATAGGTTTATCTCCACCCACGTCAAGAGTTCGGATAATAACAGGATGGCCATTCATGGCCTTTGCCGCCTCGCAATATGCATTAAATTGTTCTTCTTCATCAGGAGCGGTTTCTCTGTTAAGAAAAAGAAATTCTGTACGGAAAAGGCCAATCCCCTCTGCTCCTTCAAGAACGGCATTAGAGGCTTCAACTGGGGAAGCAATGTTCGCAAAGACCTTTATCTTTTTACCATCAAGAGTTATTGCTGCTTTAGCACTAACAGAACGAGCTTTAGCTTTTTCCTTCGCAAGGAGTTCACTTTTTGCCTTATACAACTTTAAAGTTTTAGTATCTGGGTTCGAAATAATAAGTCCGTTTTCTGCGTCGACTACCAACAAAGTATTTTCTTCTATTTCTAAAATTGAATTCCCTATGCCTACAACTGAAGGAATTCCAAGAGATCTGGCAAGAATGGCACTATGAGAGGTAGACCCGCCCGCGGCAGTACAAATTGCCTTAATGATGGAGGGTTCAAGACGGGCGGTATCAGATGGAGTAAGATCATGAGCAATAAGAATTCCTGGAGAGTTTAATGATGGTGTAACATTCATTGTTCCAAGCAGCTTGTAGATTACCTGTCTCCCAACATCTAGGACATCATCAGCTCGAGCACGGAGATATTTATCATCAAGCATACGATATTTATGAACCATTGACTCAATTGTCCGGTTCCATGCATCTGCTGCATTACGTTTTTCTTCGAAAATCAATCTTCTAGCAGGAAGGAGCAAAGCCTCATCATCAAGAAATAAGAGATGAGCTTCAAAAATTTCTAAGGTAGAGTGGTCTATCTGAGAAGTTGTTTTTTTTCGTATCGCATTAATTTCCTTTCGAGTATTTTCAATTGCATCTTTAAGTGCAATCCACTCTTTTTCCGGATCTGTACTTTGATTTGTTTGAATTTTCAGTATAGATGGATGGAAATGATGGGCGTGACCAATAGTAATTCCTTTTGAAGCAGAAATACCAATAAATCTTGAGTCGGATGAAGAAGAAATACTAGCAACTACCATAGGGGTAGAGCTTTTAGCTTCAGTATCAACTTTTTCTTTATCACCAAATTTTTCTTCAGCAAGTGCATGATAGGCTTTAAGTACAAGATCTGACTGATATCCTTTTGCACTTATCTCTATAATATCTCCTTTTCTTACCCCCAAAGTGGCCACGGAATTAATACTCCTTGCATTTACAGGCCCTTTCCCTGTAGATAGATTTCGCACACTAATCTTCGTTTCAGGAAAACGTCCTGCAGTCTGCACGAACCTAGCTGCAGGACGAGCATGTAAGCCTAAAGGATTTGTTACGGTGATATGAAGAATATGTGCCTCAGGATCAACATCTGTAACAGCAGTGTCTGTGACAGTATCTGTTTTAGGATTTATATGATTGATTTTTGGCTTTAAAGACTGCTGAGCTTCCAGAACAATTTGTTCCAGAGAACTGCCCATACGTGCTTGTACAGCAGCAGATACAGCACCCTCTACCAATGGTCCCGAACATAATACAACATGAGTTT
Organism: Flavobacteriales bacterium; assembly: GCA_003232435.1. Taxonomy (GTDB): domain Bacteria; phylum Bacteroidota; class Bacteroidia; order Flavobacteriales; family Flavobacteriaceae; genus Aurantibacter_A. The sequence goes on from QIJL01000111.1 coordinate 3,616, forward strand.
GTTTATCGGAAGGAAGCATTTCTATGGCCATTTCAGCACTAAGAATTGCACTCCCCAGATCCATTAAAACAATAACACCATCTTTAGAATAAGCCTTCTCAATAGCTTGGGCAATAAGTCCAGCATCAGTCCCCATAGGATGACCAGGCAAAGCCATTCCTCCTGCTGCTGACAATTTCACCTCCTGACCAGCCATTTCACGGGCAAGAGCCAATACCCCTGATGCTAGTTGAGCACTATGTGAGACTATAACAATTCCTACCATATAATTTTTCCTTTTTGATATTTATCTATATTAGTTATTTCCAACAATCAGCAGCAACTTTGATGAGTAAAAACGACGATGTTGCACCAGGATCTTGATGCCCGATACTACGTTCACCCAAGTAGCTTGCTCTTCCTTTTCTGGCAAGAAGAGGGATTGTCGAAAGCATTCCCTGTTCTGCGGCATGGGCAGAAAGTTTAATGGCATCACTTATATCCAGTCCATTTTTCTGAGATTCTTTTAATGCCTGTAATGCAGGATGTAAACTATCAATCATGGTTTTGTCACCAACATTTGCTTTACCGCGCATAATGACCCCTTCAACTCCAGCTTGAAATGTAGAAATCCAATCATCAAGATTCAATTCAGTTTCTCCTTGAGTGGTCGTAGACATCTGAAGAAAAAAGGTGCCGTATAATGGGCCACTCGCTCCGCCAACAGTTGATATCAGAGTTATGGCTATAGTTTTGAAAATAGTTCCAATATCTTTATCTGCAAGACTCGGAAGTTTAGCCGCTACAGCTTTAAACCCTCTGTTCATATTGATTCCATGATCACCATCTCCGATATCGGAATCCAATTTAGTAAGATACTCCTTATTATCGGCAATAATGACTGCATAAGCTTGAATCCAATCAAGAATATTATTATTTCGTATAATTCGCATAAAACCTTCTTTAGTGATAATTGGACATCAATTTGTACTAATAATCAGATACCCCAACGTAAACCTGGTGTATTTACCGGAGCATCCCATAATTTTATTAATTCATCATCCATTTTAACCAATGTAATGGAACATCCTGCCATATCCAATGAAGTGATATAGGAACCTACAAGATTTCGTACGATTTTGATTCCTCTTCCTGCACAAATTTTATTCAATTCATTGTAAATAATATACAGCTCTATCAATGGTGTTCCACCCATACCGTTAACGAAGGCAAGTACTGAGTCCCCGGATTTAAAAGGTAAGTCTTCAATAATCGGGTTAGCAAGCATTTCAGTGATTTCAGCTGCTGTTTTAACCTTCATACGAGAGCGACCCGGTTCGCCATGGATTCCTATCCCAATTTCCATCTCATCATCAGGTAGGTCAAAAGTAGGTTTACCAGCGGCAGGTACAGTACATGAGGTTAGAGCCATTCCCATGCTTCTACCGTAGTTGTTTACTTTACGACAGATATCCGCAACTTCTTTTAAAGGGCGTTTTTGTTCCGCAGCTGCGCCAGCTATTTTTTCCGCTAGAACAGTAACACCAACTCCTCTTCGCCCTGCAGTATAAAGGCTATCTTTAACAGCTACATCATCATTAGTAACTACTGATTCTACTTCGATTCCATCTGCACGAGCCAAATCAGCGGCCATTTCGAAATTAAGAACATCGCCAGTATAATTTTTTACAATATGCAAAACACCGGCACCCCCGTTCACAGCCAGGGTAGCGGCCTGCATTTGATCTGGAGTGGGGGAGGTAAACACCTCCCCTGGGCAGGCAGCATCGAGCATGCCAAAGCCAACAAAACCTCCATGCAAAGGTTCATGTCCAGATCCCCCGCCGGACACTATTCCGACTTTTCCTTCTGTGGGAGTATTGGATCTAGTAATAAAATATGGATTGTAAGAGACTTTGATAAGATTTGCATGTGCTAAGGCCATACCCTGAAGTGATTCTTTTACTACATTTTCTGGTTTATTAATAAGTTTTTTCATTTCATAAATATTTAAGATTAATAAAAATTGTTTAAAGATAATATTCAAATAATACAGATAACTACTAAACTCATCGCTTTTTAAGCGAAGCTTTAAAGATAATAAAATTTACTTGTCAAAACCTTGTTTAATTTATTTTTAAACAAGGTTTTGACAAGTTTTGCTTATTAATAGAGTTGCTCTGATTAAAATAAATTTACCGATATTTGTACAGATGCCTGATTCAATGCAGGGTTAATTCCAAAAACTGCACTAATAGGAAAACTATGTTTGTTAATAGTCAACGTTTTACTGACATCAAAGCCCACATTAACAATACTAAACCCTTTGTTATTACTATATAACATTGTTTCGGCCTTGGAATTTAATGTAAAAGCAGGTGCTATGAAAGGTCTAACAGAATAATCCTTAATTTTGATAGGTACCCCAATCTCAACATAGGTAGAGAACCTTTGCTCACTAGTCCCGGCAATACGGTCATTTCCATAAATTATGGTTGCCCACGAAATGTCCATGAAGGAAAACTTATAAGCAACACTCATATCTAGAATAGTATTCGTGGTGTTTTTATCATAGTTAAAATATTTTATTGATGTTAATCCTGAAAAATTATTGATGTCAAGTAGAGTTATACTGAGATTCTTATGTGTAAAATTAATCACAGGATCCACCTCTTTGTAATTTCCGGTAAAGCTGACGCCACTCCAGACAAATGCAGAGAAGCCCTTGCTAAAATATCCAACAGAACTTGCCATAATTGGCCCATCGCTTACCCTAAGCCCTCGCCAGTAATGCATCGTGTTAAATTGAAGATGCATCTCAAATTTTCCTTGAGCACTTGCGGTAAACGTACCCAGAAATAAAAAAATCGCAATAAGGTATATATTTTTTGTTTTCATGATATTAATTATTTAATTAAAAGATATAAGAGAGCAGCTATAACTGCGCCAGCAAGAGGTCCTACTACAGGTATCCATGAATATCCCCAATCAGCATCACGTTTCTTTTTGAAAGGAAGTAATGCGTATGCAATACGGGGACCAAGGTCGCGTGCAGGATTAATAGCATACCCTGTCGTACCACCGAGTGACATTCCAATTGCTACAACAAGCAGTGCTACCGGAAGAGCACCTATAGAGCCTAACCCGATAA
>QIJL01000484.1 GCA_003232435.1 Flavobacteriales bacterium
GGCCACCTTCAAAAATCGATAAAAGCACCTGTTTTTTATCCGAACCTTTGATTACCGGACTGGCCAACATCTCGCGCAATTCTGAACTGTTTGAAACAGTTTCAACCACAGAACGCATATCTTTCTCAATAGCATCGGTCGTCTTGTTCTCGACGGCTAGGTCTAAGATTGCTTTCGCGTAACGAATGGCTGCTCTTGAATTACTCATTCCGGGAATTATTAATTTATGATTACTGATTATAAATTATTAGAGGCATCGTAATAACCCAATAATTTATAATCAATGATTTTTTCAATTTAGTTTAATGTCGCCCAACATTTCATCGACCAACTTTAATTGCTTGTCCTTATTTGAAAGTTGCTCCTTGATCACTTTTTCGGCAATTTCTACAGAAATTGACTTTTAATATCTGCAACTGCAGCCTTCTTCTCGCTTTCGATTGTTGCTTGTGCTTGCTTGACCATTTTATCAGCTTCGATTTGTGCGGCCTCTTTGGCGTCAGCGACAATTTTGTTCTTCATGTCACGGGCATCTTTCAACATTGATTCTCTTTCGGCACGGGCCTCCTTTAGAATTCGCTCATTGTCAGCGTGCAGATTTTGCATTTCCTTGCGGGCATTTTCAGCTTCAGCTAGGGCGTCCCTGATAGAACTTTCCCTGTCATTGACCGACTTCAGAATCGGTTTCCATGCGAACTTCCCTAAAACGAAAAGTAGAATCAAAAATGAAAGCGTAGTCCAAACTATAAGTCCGATTTCCGGTGTAACCAATTCCATTTATATTGCTTTTATTCCCACCAGTGGGTTTAATATCTCAATGCTTGCCTGCCGGACAGGCAGGTTAAATTTTGTTTCCTTTTAATGCCTCGTGGGCTTGCCCCGAGGTAGTTTACTAAAATACTTTTGAATGAATCAAGGTGCAGCCAACCGCTGCACCCTGATTTTAATTTTAAGTCGCAAGAAACGCAACAACAACGCCGAAAAGTGCAACCGCCTCGATAAAGGCGATCAATACAATTGCGGAACCCTGTAGTTTACCTTGCATCTCTGGTTGGCGTGCCATGGCTTCCATAGCCGCCGCACCGATTTTACCAACACCGATTCCACCGCCGATTGCCGCAAGTCCTGCCCCGATGGCAGCAAATGCACCGTAATCAACGCCTTCTGCGGCTTGTAATAATGCTAAACCCATAGTTTAAAGTATTTAAAAATTAATTAATGTTCAGCTTCTAATGCCTGGCCAAAATACAAGGCCGAAAGCATTGTGAATATATAGGCCTGAATGGCCACTACCAACACCTCGATAACACTGATAAAAACAGTGAACAAAACCGCGAGCGGCGCAACCCATACGGTATTCAAAATAAATACCAGGGATATTAAACTTAAAACGATGACGTGACCTGCGGTTATGTTCGCAAACAAACGTATCATAAGAGCGATTGGTTTTACAAACATTCCGATAATTTCAATGGGGGCCAAAAACAATTTCATCGGAATTGGCAAGCCTGGCATCCACAACATATGTTTCCAGTAGTATTTTTTACTACTGAACAGGGTAATTAAAAAGGTAATAACCGCTAGGGTCATTGTAAATGCAATATTGCCGCTCAAATTACTGTTGAAAGGGAAAAAGGGAATCAGCCCGAAAATATTGTTCAGCCATATAAAGAAAAATATGGTCAACAAATAAGGCATGTACTTTTTATAATGGTGTTCCCCAATATTGGGAATGGCCACTTCATCGCGGATGAACACAATGATCGGTTCTAGGAATTTTCCAATTCCGCTTGGCATGTTCGAATCAGACTTTTTATAAGATCTAGCCGCCGTTATGAAAAGAAGCATAATAACGATCATGGATAAAAACATCGTAAAGACATTCTTCGTAATGGAAAGGTCTAGAGGTCTTTTGGCATTTGTCGGATGCGACTCGGCATCAAAATCGACAGCTGAAGATCCGCTGTCGAGTTGATAAATTTTTTCATGAAGGTTTACCAATTTCAACCCCTTTTTCTCAACAATGGTTTTCCCATCAACATCGTGATGAAATTCGCTTGACATAAAAGTAACCAGGCCATTTTCTGTCCAAAGTATTACGGGAAGCGGTACTGAGAAATCACCGGCTACATGAAAACTATGACTATCGGTAATATGATGGAAAATCAATTCTTTCGCATCAAAGGGCTTGTCTTTATCCGACTCTTTTGCCGACATAGAAGCCATGGTAAAAAACGACAAGAAGAAGATGGTCAAGAATGGTCTGAATGTACTGCTCTGCATTGAATTTTGATTTAAAAAATCCCCTCCGAAAAATTCGGTGCAAATGTACATTTATTAAATTAATCGGCAAATAATATTGAGCCCTTTGTTCAGGCTTTTTGAAGAAATTTGTTGAGCGCCAAAATTTCAAAGATGAGCAATCCAAAATAGGGTATGAAAAAGTTGATAACCTCAACTTGTGTATTATCCGCCCTACCTAAAAATAAAGGCAACAAAAAGACTATTACGAAGGCCATTTTTAAAATAGAAAGCAGCATAAAGACCTTGAGCGCACTATCAGGTTTTCGACCTCCATAATAGCGCAAGAGAATATACATGCCTAGCACAAGGGCGGCGTTAAACAGGTAGACCTTCCATAAAGAAAAATAGAGCGTTTCGGAATAGAACTGTTCAAGGATATACCAATACGTCAAAAAAAGTATTGCCGCGATCGCGGCAAGTTTTGCTGAAAATACTAGGATGTCTTTAATCATCAGTGTTCTTATCGTTAGAAGTGCCCCCTACTTGTTTTATTACCAAATACATGGCAATGGCCACAGATGCCAACGAGCAAATCAAAGTAAACATGGGATGAAGGTCGGGGTACAGTTCATCTAGCTTTACCCCTCCGTAACTGCCCAGACCGATGACCGCGATCATCTGAAAGGCGATTCCCGAGAACTTTGCGTAAGGGTCTAGTTGCCTCTTTTTTTTCGAACTCATTTGACCACCTTCGCTTTTATCGGTGAATATCGCGTTTTAGCGCATACTTTCGTAATAAACAATAAAAAGCCTGCTCTAACCCTATCAAGCAGGTAAAGATGATGATTGTTAATTGTGGAGCCAGTACTTAGGAAGCCTTTGCCTGTTCACTACTCGAACTACCGCCGAATGAAGACTTAAACCCACCTGAAGATGATGAAGAGGAACTTGACGCGTCGCTTGAAGAAGTCGTCGAACTAGTGGAAGTACTAGTTGCTGAACCTCCCTTTCCCTTCATGGTACAAGAAGCATTAAATGTAGCCCCTGGCTCAACGGCCAATTTGGTAACGGTTACCGTTCCTTCGATTACTGCCGAGGACTTCAAAGAAAGTAGATCCGACACGATCAATTCGCCATTGAAGCTGCCATCGATATCGGCATTGACACATTCTACTTTTCCTTTGATCAGACCATCTTTGCCGATGACCACTTTTCCGGTAGTTTTAAGATTGCCGTTTAATTTCCCGTCGATACGAAAATCCGCCTCGGAAACGATATCTCCTTTGATCTTTGTGTTTTTCTCTATTCTGTTGGGTTGTCCTCCTATTTCGTTCATAGTTCTAGGTTTTTGTTTATCTGAAAACATTATTCATGGTTTTGGGGTTAAAATACGATCCTGGTATTCTTGTAAGTTTTTATGTACTTGTACTATTTTATAGTGGGAGGATAAAATAACGAAATTCTCTTCACTTATCTTATATTTCTTGTTAATTTTTAACAGCTCGTCGAAACCTTCCGCGTAATCTTTTGACTTGAATCCGTGTACCACGACGAACTGATCTTCTATGTTGTATATGTCTTTTGAAACATCGTTTTCGTATCGCACATCTTTGATGGCCACCTCTAGTTTTTCAATCAGTTTCAACGCCGCTTCGTTATCGTTTCTTTTAAAAGGATAGATTACTTTCCAATTTCCAGAACCTTTTACCTCAGCCTCTAGAGAAAAATCCTTGACAGCAAGTTTCGGAAGCTGCTCTGAAATCATCATTTCGGCTTTTTTGCCTTCCGGATTATTCGGATAAGTCAAAGCCACATAATTCAAAGCTTCTTTGAACGACTCGAAACCGTTTAACCTACCAATAGCATTTGCTTTCAACATTTCGAACTTCGGCACTATTGGATCGCCCGTATAGCGATTTATATTCTCCTCGGCACCGGTAACGGTCTCCATAAACTGTTGATCTTTGTATAGTTTGTATAGGGCTTCGTAGCGTGAATCAGGGCTGTCACTATTGTCGGCCAGAACTGCTTGCGGATTCAACAGTATTTCCGCATAGCGAGAGTCGGCATGATCGTTGATGATATTGTTTTTCATCTCGGCTGCCAACGGGCTTCCTTCTTCTTCGTAAATTTTATAAAGATTATATTTTGATGGAAGTACTAAACGCTCCTCCGGATTTGATTTTAGAACATCTTCCAACTTTCCGGCGGCCAAAACATTTTCCTTGAATTTTTCCTTGTATATCAATCCCAATTGATAATTTGCGAAATTTCGACCGGTCTCAAGACTGTCGATGATTTCGCCATCCACTGGGATCTGTCTCAAATAATATTCTACGGCATACTTTTCATCATCCGATGGTCCAGAACCGATACTATCGCTTACTGCAATTGCGTCATCCTCTGTAGTTGTCGGTAAAGCCTTGCTCTTGTTCGACCAACGCCAATCGTCTTCCAATTCTCGGTCGCCCCATCTGTTTCTGAAATCGGTCTGGCCATGGCCAAGACTTGTAATGTTGTAAAAATAGAATTTACCCTTGTTCTCTTTTCCGCCTTTTGATTCACCAAAAGTGGCGAAACCTGCATCTCTGATAGCTTCCTCTTTTTTGGCCGCTTCCTCGGCAATTCGCTTTAGTTCGGCTATATGAGCTTCGAAGTAGGCAACCTGGTCTCCTTCTGACATATTGTAAATACCGATGACACTATCTGCATATTGAACGATGTCTTCGTGTTTGATGACATCTTCGAGATTGTCCAATTTCTTTTTTGTAGCCCTGAATTTCTTAGTGTTTTCCGGCAAGTTTGTCAGAACGCTATCGTAATAAGCTCCCGCGGTCTTGTATTCATTTTCATCGAAATTATATTCGGCCAAATTCTCATAATTGAGCGCATTTAGCTTTGGCTCGTTTTGGGTGGCGCGCAAAGATTTATTGAAATAGGCCAATGTAAGACTATCGCTTTCCTTTGCTAAATGGTACTCGGCGATCTGTCGATATATCTTATCTAAAAACGGGCGGTTTTCCCGGTTTTCCTCCAATTCGGTTAAATACTCCAAAAGCTCCGATTCGTTTTCGGGGTTCATTTCGGTATTCCTGATTTTCTGTAAATGCGAATTGATCATATAGACCCGTGGCGACTTTCTGTTCAGTTCGATTACTTTGTCAAAGGCATAGTTGGCACTATCTTTATGACCCAATTGATTGTACAATTGCCCGATTATGTAGTAATATCTTCCTTTTTCAGGGTTCTTTTTGGTATAGTACGAAGCGATCTTCAAGTTCTGGACTGCAGTATCGATGACTTTGAGATTGATGTAGGCCTGAGCCATCATTGCTCGGGCATCGGAATATTCCTGGTCTTTTAAGGTCTCGTATTTCAAAAATCTTTTCAAATTTTTAAGGGCAAGGTCTTCATTTTCTAGACGGATATTCACTTTTTCACGCCATATACGGGCCTCGTTCAGCTTATCGCTATAGGCATATTTTTTCAGGATGTAGTTAAAGGCCTCCAACGCCGGAATGTATCTTTGGTCAAAGTAACGGGCCTTCCCAAGCAAAAGGAAGGATTCATCGGTCTGCGGATTGCGCTCCTCGTCCCTGATATCCATGCTGTGCTTCTGTATGGCCTTGGTGGCTTTCTCTTCGGCAATAATAAAATTCGGATTGTTGTCTTCGGAATCGAGTTTGATTTCCTCAGTTACTTCTAGCCTTTCAATTGGTAGTACCTCCCAATAATCATCTCGATATTCTGCATTGAGTTGTTCGCGGCCTTCCTCGAACGCGATATTACCATTGTACAGCACATTGTATTTGGTGTTCAATGCATGCCAATTGCGGTTTAAAAAAGCATCTTTTTTGGTCGAACAGGCGTTAAAAACCAATCCCCCAAAAATGGCGATTAAAAGTAATTTGTATTGAAGTTTCAAAAGTTGCGTGAATTCGTCTAATAGCTAAACTAAAAAACGACGGGAATATTATGTAATTGGTCGATAAAAGTGCGTTTTATCTACTGTTGGGCAGATTAGACTATTCTTCTTCCCCAGAGCCGATATTGGCACCGAAGAAGCTTTCGAGTTCTCGTAGGGTTTCGGCCGAAGTCTGAATGTCTTTTACGATTTCGCCTTTGTTCAGCACCACGATTCGTTCGCATACCTCTGTAACATGCATCAGGTCATGGCTAGAAACCAAAACAGTAACCCCTTTTTGGGCGGCCAAATCTTTGATGATCGCCTTGAGTCTGATCTGTGTGGTCGGGTCTAAATTGGCGAAAGGTTCGTCGAGGATGATGACTTCCGGGTCACCGATAAAGGAAGCAATGATACCGGCCTTTTTCTGGTTGCCTTTTGAAAGATCGCGCAGGTATTTTTTTTGACCAAGGATTTCCCCATGGAAAAAATCCTGAAAATTAGAGAGCAAGGCATCGACATCCGCTTTGTTGCGCCCGCGAAGTTCCCCGATAAAATAAAAATATTCCTCAGGGGTCAAATAGCTTATCAAGAAAGATTCATCGATGAAGGAAGACGTAAAGGTTTTCCATTCCTCGCTTTCACTTACCGAAATACCGTTACTTTCAACATGACCGGAAGAGGGTTGTATCAAATCTAACAATAGACTGAAAAAAGTTGTTTTTCCTGCGCCGTTGTTGCCGACCAGACCAAAACTTTGCCCTTTCGGGATTTCTAGGTTTTCGATATTCAAGACAACTTGGTTGCCGTATTTTTTTGTTAGGTTTTGTGTTGATATCATAAATCAAAGTTCAAATTCAAGTGTCAAGTTCAAGTACAAATGT
>QIJL01000450.1 GCA_003232435.1 Flavobacteriales bacterium
GGATCGCTGCAACAAAAACCGCATGGAAAGAATTGGATAGGTTATCAACACCCAAAATCAATTGCAACAAAATCGCTGCGTAACACCAGTTCCTTTATTCATATTATTACGGACCGTCTAAAGCTCATTACCTACTGTTTACTGTCCACTATTTACTGTTTACTGTTTACTATTTACCATTTACTGTTTACTATTTAGTCGAGCTTTAAAAACATTATAATCAGTTGATTTTTAATATATTGTGTTGATAATATGATAAAAATCGCTTGTATAAAAGACAAGGTTTTCGTAAATTATGGTATAAAACCTTGTCAAATGCGTTCAAAAAAGAGACCTACCGGACAGCTGCATTTTCTTGCCCCTACCTTAAAGGAACAATTGAACCCCAAGAACGAACTCTGTCTTCTGGCCCATGAGATCGACTGGGATTATTTCGAGGGGGAATTCGCCCCGTTGTATTCCAACAAAGGCCGTCCCGCCCACCCGATACGGTTGATGACCTCGTTGTTGATCCTGAAGGCCGTCTACAGTTTATCGGACGAAGTTCTGGTGGAGCAACATTGGGAGATGAACGTATATTTTCAATACTTCGGGGGCGTTTCCGTACAACAATGGGGCCAGCCCTGTGCGGCGAGCGACCTAGTACATTTCAGGCAGCGCATAGGGGAACAGGGCGTGGAGAAGATATTGAAACATTCGATAGACAAACATGGCAAGGACGGCAAGGACACGAACGTAAGTATCGACACCACGGTACAGGAGAAGAACATTGCCTACCCCACCGATGCCAAGCTGCACAAAAAGATCATCGACAAGTGTGTGAAAATGGCAAAGGGGCACAACATAAAGCTGCGCAGGAGCTACAAACGGACATCGAAGCGATTGGTCGGGGACACCTATAACGGCACACATCCCAAACGCAGGAAAAAGGCCAATACGGCAAAACGGAAACTAAGGACCATTGCCGGGCGCTTGGTCAGGGAGCTCGAACGTGAGTTGCCCGATGGACCCCGTGCCGCCGAACTGGGAATCTTCAAAAAGGTTCTTGCCCAGCAAAGGAACGGCAAGAACAAGATCTACAGTCTGCACGAACCCGAAGTGTATTGTATGAGCAAAGGGAAGGCGCATAAAAAATATGAATATGGTTGCAAGGCATCAGTGGTGCTTACCCAAAAGACGGGCATAATCGTAGGGGCGATGACATTCAGAACCAATGTTTACGATGGCCACACCTTGGAAGATGTCCTGGCGCAGACCCAGGGCCTCACGGGAAAAACGCCCAAAACGGCCACGGTGGACAGGGGCTACAAAGGGAAACAGACCGTAGGGACGACACAGATCAACATCCCGAAGCCCCCATTGAAAAAGGACAACGACTATCAAAAACGAAAGAAACGCAAACATTTTAGAAGAAGGGCGGCCATAGAACCCATTATCGGACATCTCAAATCGGATCATAGGGCCGCAAAGAACTTCCTCAAAGGTCAGATAGGCGACAGTATCAATTTTATCATGGCCGCAGCCGGGTTCAACTACAAAAAGTTGATGGCAAAGCTCAAAGAAACCGCTCTTTGGATATATTCGTACCTCAAAAACATGCTTTATCCAGAACGGCCCAGAAATCAAATGGCATTTATGTAAATGACATTTGCTGTAAACCCTTTTTTAAGGCTCGACTATTTACCATTTACTGTTTACTATTTACCGCCGACTAAATTTCAAGATCCTTAAAATCGAGTGGGTCGAAGTTTCTGAAATCTCCGTTCAACTCAATGGTCTTTTTTGTGCGACCTACTTCCTTTAAAACTGCAATGGTGGTCAGCAAATGTCCTTTAATGAATGACAGTCTCTCACTTTCTTTGGCAAGCTGCAATAACTGAAATTCTTGCTCGAAAGAGAGCCCCATCTTATGCGCCAGTATATAACTGTTGAATTTTTCGATGGGCATAGGTGTAAAAGGCACATCCATCAAATCGTATAGTTCCTTGATTTTGTTCAGCACCCTTTTCTTTGTGACATTGTTGGCATCATTGACCGAATCTAAAAAACGAACCTCCCCTCCAGCATATAATTTATCGGGCATCTGTTTTTCAAAAGAATTGATCTTAAAAACCTGCCTGGCAACACAGGTCACATCCATTGCGCCATTTTCATAGGTAGTAACGACTTCTACCAATTGCACTTCGGTACCATATGCGACGCTGTCATATATATAGACCGGTATTCCGAAAGTAGTGGCCTCTTTGCGGCAATCACTTATCAATTGTTGGTAACGTTCTTCGAATATGTGAAGTGGCACAGTTTCACCTGGAAAGAAAACAGATTGTAGCGGAAATAAAGGTAGTCGCATTGATATTTTTAAAGATTCTAAATGTACAATTCAAAGCGGAATGACACAAGAGAAAAAGAATAGATTTGTTTTATTTATAACTTTTTGTTTGATTTTTTATTCGGATAGTATTATTTTTTGCGGAAGACCTCGGAAGAAGCTAGATTTGCCCCCCTAAACACATATTAAATGAAGAATGCCGATTTATTAAAAATTGCGAAGACTTTCGGAGACCCCGTCTATGTCTATGACTCCGAAAAAATAACAAGTCAGTTCAACCGCCTGACCAATGCCTTCGGAAATGTAAAACAACTGCGATTGAATTATGCCGCCAAGGCATTGTCGAATTTGACCATTCTAAAACTGATGAATTCTTTGGGAAGCGGATTGGATACCGTTTCGATACAAGAGGTCAATTTAGGTCTTATGGCAGGTTTCAAGCCTGAATCGATAATTTTCACGCCCAACGGCGTTTCTTTGGAAGAAATCGAAGAGGCCGCAGCACTTGGCGTGCAGATCAATATCGACAACCTTTCGATCTTGGAACAATTTGGCAATAAACATCCGGATATTCCAGTATGCGTTAGGATCAATCCGCATGTGATGGCGGGTGGAAATTCAAACATTTCGGTGGGGCATATCGATTCTAAATTCGGGATCAGTATTCATCAAATTCCGCATTTACTGCGCATTGTTGCATTGACGAAAATGAACATCAACGGAATACATATGCATACAGGCAGTGATATTCTCGATATCGAAATACTTTTCGAAACCGCAAAGAATTTCAAAAAACTCGACTTTATCGATTTCGGTAGCGGCTTTAAAGTACCCTACAAAGAGGGAGACATCGAGACCAATGTCGAAGAATTCGGAAAAAAACTTGGAAAACGTTTCAATGAATTCTGCGAAGAATACGGTAAAGACCTTACGCTCTCTTTCGAGCCCGGAAAATATTTGGTCAGCGAGGCCGGCCATTTTTTGGCAAAGGTCAATGTTGTCAAGCAAACCACCTCAACGGTATTTGCCAGTGTCGATACAGGCTTTAATCATTTGATACGACCAATGCTATACGGTGCCAACCATTCGATCATGAATATTTCGAATCCGACGGGGCGCGAGCGCTACTATTCCGTGGTAGGCTATATATGTGAGACCGATACTTTCGGTAACAACCGCAGGATCAACGAAATATCTGAAGGTGACATACTTTGTTTTAAAAATGCAGGTGCCTATTGCTTTACCATGGCCAGCAACTACAATTCAAGATTTCGCCCGCCCGAAGTGCTTTGGCACAAAGGCAAAGCGCATCTTATTCGAGAGCGGGAAACCTTTGATGATCTTATCAGAAATCAGGTCGATGTAAAAGATCTATTTACCCCTGAGAAGCAGAAGGCCACCATGAAATAAAAATCACTTAATTTCGTTAGTTTTGGTATAGTAATTGGACTATTACAACCAGAAATAGATAGATATGAAATTGTTGTCCCAAAACATCGTTAAAACATTTTTTGTTTTTGCCATACTATTTACTGGCCTTACCGCGAATGCCCAAGAAGTCGAATGGCTCAGCTGGAACGAGGCTGCAGAATTGGTCGCCACCGATAAAAAGCCCAAGAAAATTTTTGTTGATATCTATACGGATTGGTGCGGGTGGTGCAAAAAAATGGACAAGGACACTTTTCAAAATGAAGAAGTTGCCGATTATATGGCCGAAAACTTCTACATGGTCAAGTTAGATGGCGAGGGCAAGGAAGTTATCGAGTTCAAGGGGAAAACCTTTAAATTCGTTCCTTCGGGAAGAAACGGCTATCATGAGTTTGCGGCCGCTTTAATGCAAGGTAAAATGAGCTACCCTACGACGGTTTTTCTTGACGAGGAAATGAATATGCTCTCCCCGATACCTGGGTACCAAAAGCCCAAGCCTTTTTTGAATATCGCCAAATACTTCGGCGACAATATTTATAAGAGTAAGGATTGGAAAGAGTATACCGGCACCAAATAGAAAAAATCAGGTTTGTCTGAGTACATGACAGAGATTACTTGTTCATGGCACAGGGTAGCACAGTTGCTTTATTGCCTAGACCTGTCAGGTTTTGGAAACCTGACAGGTCTAGGCCTTTGGCCGTTAAAACGTTGGTTACCATGACAATATGTTTTCACGTCTATTTTTTGTCATGTGCTAAAGCCTTTTTCCTAAAATAAAATGCAGCCTGATCACCACTATTACTCTTGTTAAGCTTTTTTGCGGCGTTTTTATAAGCTCGCTTTTTTAGTTTCCTCTGAACGGATTTTATAAAACCTTTTGGTTCAGGAGCAAACAAAGAAACATCTTTAACATATCTCTCACTACCCCTAAATTGTAAATCACCCGAATCGTAAGCCACATTGAATAATTCAAGATTTGTGATTTTAGCTAGCTCTGTCATGCTTTCGATCGAATGAACAAAAAAATGTCGTGGTGCGTCTAACTGTACCCAATTGACCCCATAATGTTTCCATGCATACGATGATACCGTTGGTATTCTTATTACGCAGACCCCATCCGATTCCAAGAGGTCGTGAACGCATTGCAAATTTTCAATAGGATCGGGTACATGTTCAAAAGCATGGTGGTAGGTAATCAAATCCCAAGTGCCGGAAACCTCATCGATCTCGGTTTTTTTAATATTCAAACCGTTCGGGTAAGATATTCCAGATTCCAGGTAAGGATCGCAACCCAAAATATTTTTGAATCCAGCTTCGGCAAGTGGATAAAGGAAACCCTGACCATTTCCACAACCAACATCCAAAATTCTGGTGTTCTTATTTATCTTCAGGCCATTGAATATGTCATAATCTTTTTTACCGGTAAGAAATCTCACGATTTTTCCCGGAAAACTTTCCCCATCGATAAGTGCGAAATACTTCCATTTACGCAAACTCCCTAAAAAACCCTTGAACTTTCGGCCATCAAAGTCGCCAAAACTATAATACTGTTCGGGGTAATATGGCGACATATCTTCAGGAACTTCTTTAATCTGTAAACAGCCACAACCATCGCATTCGAAATATTCGAATTCATGGCGAAGACCGAACATCATTTCACGTGCTAAATATGCATTGTTGTTTTTTGAATTACCACAGATTCTGCACCCAAGGTTTCCTGACATTTCGGTATCGCTTTTCATTATCATATATAATTCAAGGGCACTAAGCCGATTCTAAAGGCCTTTAAGCTCTTTTGAGAATGGCACATAAAATGGTTCCCCTAGCGGAACAAATTGTAGTCTTGGTGCCCAAAAGAATTTTCAATTTCAAAAAGGCGGATTTCAATTTCGGCATTGAAGCAATTGAAGATTTATAGAATTTTTTTAATCTGCTCTGTTCTTTGGGCCCTCCAACACGAATCAAACCTCCATCTTCACTTAATATGGGCGGTCTTTCAAGTTTTCTTCTTGCCCTTCCATACCTATATTCCGATGGTTTCTTTCTATAAAAACCCCTATAGTCGACCAGTTCCAATTTAAGGCTTAAACTATCTGCAATATGCCCTATAGAATTTTCACTGAACCACCAATGATGTACTGGTGGCGATTCGGTATCCCAAATAATATCATTCGGGGCAATCGACTTGTTCGGGGTCGTCATGACCATAGCCCCTTCTTTGACCAATAACTTGATTATCGCCTGAATAAATTCAATTGGCAAATCAATATGTTCAATAACCTCGGTGAGAATCACAATATCATAACTTGCCGGATTTTCCTTTGAGAAATCGAACAGATCCCTGCATATATAATGATCGCCAAAATTCGAATTTGCCCTATCGACCGCTTCTTCCGATATATCAAGACCAAGCACATTGTAACCTTCTTTTCTTAGGGCGTATGTTAAATAACCTAGACCACTACCTATCTCGAGGATTTTTGTTTCCTTTTTATCGGTTACGAGCTGTTTGAGTGCTTCATTTACGCCCCAATAATCCTCGTCGGAATTTGTGAGAAACCCCAATGGGTCTTTTTGATCTTTGATATGATTATAAACGTACCAATACCGATCATAGCCTGGTACTTTCTCTCCGTTTTTGTAGATCTCTTCGTATATACCTGTCGCATCTACTTTAGGGGAAGAAAAGGAAGTTATGCAGTTATCACAGAAATATATTTTAAAAAATATGCCGACCTTGTAACCTTGAAAACCATCGTGCATCAGTATCGTATGATGATTACATATTGGACACTTCTTTGCCTTATACATAGTGAACTGGTTTAAACTCTCTCTTTTACCTGCAAATATCACATTTTGCACCCATATTTCGCCATTTTTGACCACCGTCCGCCATAGGCGGATACTGTTAAAAAATGGCTTCATCTGGGCACAAAAGCCGATATTTTCGGTTCCAAACAAAAAGTTTAAACCAGTTCAGATGAAATAATCTTATTTTGGTTTGGGTGAATAACCCGCTCTTAATTCAATTGAATAGTTTATCGACTATAATTCGGAGACTCTTTGGTAATCGTCACATCGTGTGGATGACTTTCATTGATGCCACTGGCAGTAATTTGAACAAATCTTCCGGATTCTTGCAAGGTGGCGATATCCTTGGCACCACAATAACCCATTCCGGCTCTGAGCCCGCCCACAAATTGGTGGATGCTTTCGTACAACTCTCCTTTATAGGGTACCCGGCCAACAATTCCTTCGGGAACCAATTTTTTGATATCGTCTTCGACATCTTGAAAGTAACGATCCTTGCTTCCTTCTTTCATCGCCTCAACGGAACCCATTCCCCGATAAGACTTGAATTTTCTTCCTTCGTAAATAATGGTCTCCCCAGGGGATTCTTGGGTACCTGCCAGCAAAGATCCAAGCATCACCGTATCTGCACCGGCAGCAATCGCCTTGGGAATATCTCCCGTATAGCGAATCCCCCCATCGGCGATTACCGGAACTCCACTGCCCTTAATAGCAGCGGCAACTTCCAAAACAGCTGAAAATTGTGGAAATCCGACTCCCGCAACTACTCTTGTTGTACAAATCGATCCGGGACCGATTCCGACTTTCAGGGCATCCGCTCCTGCTTCGACTAAGTATTTTGCAGCGTCTCCAGTAGCTATGTTACCAACCACGACTTCAAGTTTCGGGAATCTCTTTTTGACTTCCTTTAAAACATTAACAACACCTTTCGTATGACCGTGGGCCGTATCGATAATCACGGCATCCACACTGGCATTGACCAAAGCCTCGACCCTATCTACGGCGTCAGGAGTAACTCCGACCGCAGCTGCAACACGAAGCCTTCCGAAGCTATCCTTATTGGCAATGGGTTTCTGGGTCAACTTGGTAATATCGCGAAAAGTGATAAGTCCGATCAGCTTGTAATCTTTATCGACTACGGGAAGCTTCTCGATTTTACTTTCCTGAAGAATGTCTTCGGCTTGCGCCAAAGAGGTGCCTTCGCCCGTAGTAACTAAATTCTCTGAGGTCATGACTTCTGAAAGCGGACGTTCGTTGTTTTTTTCAAAACGAAGATCGCGATTCGTCACGATACCGATAAGCGTACCATCTTCTTCGACTATGGGAATACCACCGATGCTATATTCCCGCATGTTCGCTTTTGCATCTTTAACGAGCGCATCTTGAGGTAAAGTAACCGGGTCCATGATCATACCGCTCTCCGCACGCTTAACTTTTCTCACTTTCAGGGCCTGCGCTTCTATCGACATGTTCTTGTGCAATACTCCGATTCCACCCTCTTGGGCCATCGCAATCGCCATCCGGGACTCCGTCACTGTATCCATAGCAGCGGAAACTACTGGTACGTTGATCGTAATGTTACGTGTGAATTTTGTTTTGATATCTACTTCTCTGGGAAGTACTTCGGAAAAGGCAGGCACTAATAGTACGTCATCGTATGTAAGGCCTTCTCCGAGAATTTTTTTGAGGTGGGCGTCCATGGCAATTAAGGATTAATTGCGGGCAAATGTAACGAATTTTATCAAGACTGTTCCATTGCCGAATGTTTGTACGACCACAAGCGACCCCTTTGGTTCCCCTAACGGTTTTCTATCCCATGGGGGCACCTACTCCATCCGGTAACGAAAGCTGCCCGAGCCTTCTTTTTCGTAAAATGGCAAAATCGGGATTTTATTTTTAATTAGTCTAAATAAGCTTTGTATTTATGATTCTGAAGGCTACATTTGCAATCTATAATTTACAATTATTTTTAATTAGTCTAAATAAAATGAGAATACCTTTTTCGCTTTTTTCCCTTCTTGGTTTTGCCGTTTTATATCCCCAACAGCCCATCGACAAAGAAAAAGATTCCATTATCAAGTTAGACGGAGTGGTAATTTCCGCCAATGTTATTTTTGGAAGCAAATTTGAAGCAAAAAACCGAACGGGATCTGCCTATTTCATTTCACCTAAAGAAATAAAAAAATTCAACTATACCGATATTAACCGTACCCTACGGGGTGTTCCAGGTGTAAATGTTTACGAAGAGGATGGTTTTGGGTTAAGGCCTAATATAAGTTTGCGCGGAACTTCCCCGGAGCGGAGTGCAAAAATCTCTTTGATGGAAGACGGTGTACTTATAGCACCTGCTCCTTATAGTGCTCCTGCTGCCTATTATTTTCCATCTGTAGCTCGGATGCAAGCAGTAGAGATTTTAAAAGGCAGTAGCCAGATACTATATGGTCCGTTCACTACCGGTGGGGCTATTAATATGATATCGACCCAAATACCCGATAATTTAAGTATAGGTCTAAGCACAGGTTATGGTAGTTTTAATAGTGGTCGCCTTCATGCTTTTGTGGGCGATAGTAAACAAAATTTTGGTTATTCTTTGGAATACCTAAACTTTAATTCCGACGGATTTAAGGATTTGGATAATGGGGGTAACACAGGTTTCAACAAGAACGATTTTGTTGCCAAGTTTAGAATAAATACAGGTCGGGAAGCAAAAATAAACCAGTCTTTTGAGACCAAATTTCAATATTCCGAAGAAACCTCTAATGAAACTTATTTAGGTCTGACAGAGGAAGATTTTGAATTAAGCCCTTTTCGTCGCTATGCAGGATCACAAGTAGACAAAATGACCGGCGAACATATACAGATTATGGCAACGCATGCATTTAATTTCAGCGATTATTTTAGAATTACTACCATAGGTTATTACAACGGATTTAGCAGAAACTGGTACAAGCTGGACTATGTTATGGCCAATGAAGAGCGTATAGGAATTACATCTATTTTGGAAGACCCTGCGACCCTTGTCGATTATTACGATATTTTGAGCGGGAATGTCGACAGTGAAGCCGACGATCTTTCTCTAAAAGCCAACAATCGAAAATATGTCTCCAAGGGCATTCAAACAAA
>QIJL01000656.1 GCA_003232435.1 Flavobacteriales bacterium
TCGGAAAAATACTTTCGGTCGACCAAGAAAACGATATCGCCCTGGCAAAGGCAGAAATCGTGATCGAAGCGAGAGACATGCGATTTATCGATATGTTCATCCTCAAAAAACTAGATGGCACTTGGAAGATTATCAGTAAAGCGGCTACTCTAATGCCTAAGGAATAGTTGGATTATTAGATTACTCGATTGTTGGATTGTAGGAGGGTTCGATTACTATCGGGATAAATTACCGTTTTCAGTCACATCGAGCAGAGTCGAGATGTTGGATGCTCGGTGTTAGATGCCTGATGTTTGGAATTCGGTGCTTCGTACTTCGGTCATCGGTCTTCCACCTACAAGATCAGGGAAATTTAACCCCAAAGCGCGCAAGCCTGCCTGCCGGAGAGGCAGGGGTTTACACAATGGACGCAAGGATGGTCGAATTAAAGGTTGCATAGCGAACTTTGCGAAAACTTAGCGTGCATTGCGGTTAGACAGGAAGCTGATTTTTGGCCTCCCACTCATTGACCCACTTCGCCATCACTTCGACCCAAGCATCTCTGTCGTTCAAACAGGTAATATGTTTGTAGTCGCCTCCGCCGGCTTCCTGAAATTGATTCTTGCCTTCCATGGCGATCTCTTCCAAGGTTTCAAGACAATCAGCAACAAATGCGGGCGTGATTACGGCCAAATTTTTCTTTCCTTCTTTTGCCAAACGTTCGAATTCAAAATCGGTATAGGGTTTTAACCATGGGTCATTCGGCAATCGCGATTGAAAGGAGTTACTGATTTTATCTTCCGGCAGGTTCAAATAAGCTTTTACACTTTTTGTTGTATCGAAACACTGGTGCCGGTAACAGGTATTGTGCGCCACGGAATTCACATTGCAGCAATTTCCATCGATCTTACAATGAAATTTTGTCGGATCGCTTTTGCGAATATGTCTTTCGGGAATTCCGTGGTACGAAAACAAAATGTGGTCGTAGTCGAAATTTTGTAATCCCTCCGCGATTCGCTCGGAAAGTACTTTGATATAATCCTCGTTTTTATAGAATGCCGGCAAGGTCGTCAGTTGCATTTTGGGGAAATTCTTTTGCTGTTCTTCCATCGTTTTGACAACTACTGTTTCGTAGCTCGACATTGCATAATGCGGATACAAGGGCACCAACAAAGCCTCATCGACGCCTTTATCCTTTAACTCTTGTAATGCGCTTTTGATGGTCATGGTGCCATATCGCATTCCCAAGGCTACTGGCATATCGGTCTTTTTTCGAACTTTTTCCGTAAAACGTTCCGAGATAACGACCAAGGGAGAACCTTCATCCCACCAGATCTTTTTATAAGACTCAGCCGATTTTTTGGGCCGTGTTCGTAAAATAATGCCCCGAACGATGATATTCCGTAACCATTTCGGGGTATCGATGACCCTTTCATCCATCAGAAATTCATCCAAATAGGGTTTGACATCTTTCGCCGTCGGACTGTCGGGAGAGCCTAGATTTACTAGTAATACACCTTTCACAACTTTATCGGGTCTTTTTCGGGCGTAAAAATACTACTTATGGCGAAATTCCGTTTAATTAACTCGATGCTTCGCAAAAATGTTAATACTGTTAATTGGCACGTCATTAAGAAGTGAATGCTCTTTTATGATATAAATTTCAAGAGATCCCCGAAAAGAATCTTTATGCGGAATACGATTACCCTCTTATTGGTTCTTATTGTCGCCGGTCTTTCTGCCCAGGACAAGAATAGTCTACTTTGGGAAATTTCCGGGAACGGCCTCAATCAATCTTCGTACCTCTACGGCACCATGCATGTGAGCAAGCGTATCGCCTTCCGGCTCGATGATGTTTTCTATGAGGCTTTGGATAAAAGCGAGGTCATCGCCCTCGAATCGGATCCCGATACTTGGCTCGAAAAAGCCGATAGTTTCGGCAGCATGGGCACTGGTTTCAACGCCAATGGATTCTACACTTACCCCTTTGCCATAAAAAATCCGAAGAAAGAAGAAATCGCGGCCTATCTGTCTTTTGAAAATCGCCGTGTCAACAACATATTGTATCGCACGAGTGAATATTCACAGAATTTCGAGGAGGAAACCTATCTCGACATGTTCATCTACCAAGCCGGCAAGAAATTCGAAAAACCGGTAGTCGCCCTCGAAGATCTTGAGGAATCGGCTGCACTAGTGGGAAGGGCCAGCCTGAACGCAATGAAACAAAAACCGGACGAGTGGTTACAGAAAAAAATGCGACAGCAGGATCCAATGAGCCTTTTACAAGATGCGTATCGAAATCGCAACATCGATTTGCTCGATTCGATCGACAAAGCGATATACACCGAGCATTATTTGAAGAACATGCTCTACATCAGAAACCGAAATATGGCCAAACGGCTAGATTCGGTCATGCGGCACTCAAAAGTATTCACGGGTATCGGTGCGGCACACCTTCCGGGTAAAAATGGAGTCATATCGATGTTGCAAAAAATGGGGTATTCGGTAGAAGCACTGACCTCAAAGGCTACTCAAAAAGGCACCCAATTGAAAGAAATGTTCGAGACCAAGATTCGGCAGAACGGTTATAAAACAACAAGCCCGGATGATGATTTTTTTAGCATCGATCTACCGAACAAACTCTACCCTGTCGCCGAATTTACCAGCACCACTTATATCTCGCCCGACCTCGCCAACGGCAGTTACGTGATGGTCAACCGCATACCGACTTTCAAATATCTGAAACAAGACGATGTTTATTCGTTGGACGACATCGATAAGCTATTGTTCGAAAACATTCCCGGTAAAATTCTCGAAAAGACCCGAATCAAAAAAAACGGTTTCGAGGGCCTTGACATCAAGAACAAATTAAAGAACGGCGACCATCAACGCTATCATATTTTCGTGACTCCGCTTGAAATTTTAATATTTAAAATGGGCGGCGACGGCGATTTCGTTGTAGTGCATTCAGATACCATTTTCAATAGCATCAAATTCCGTAGGTCAAAGAAAAATAGAGTTCGGGTAACTTCCGGATTTAAGGATTTTGAAGTAACCCTGCCTTCGTTATACAATTTCAAGAACCGACTTAGAAGCGGCGATCGCTTTGTCGAAGGTTATGATTCGATCTCTGGTTCGTATTTCTTTCTAAAGAAAACCACCTTAAACGATTTCAATTTTATCGAAGAGGATTCATTTGAGCTGAAACAAATTCAAAAACGATTCTACCAAGATCTGAAGTTGCAACCTACATATAATCCTGTCAAGGGAAATACCTTGACCTCACGGGCGATTTTAGATTCCGTCAAAAACAAGAACATCCATCTGAAAACAGCTTTCAAAAGAGGTGATTATTATTTAATGGGCATTGTAACCAAGAATGAAAACGAAGTTGCGCCTTTCTTCGATTCCTTTAAAATCAAGGAGCCTTCTTATATCGAGGAGTTTCAAAAGGTACAAGATACCGCGATGTTGTTCAGTACGATCGCCAATGTGAAACCCCCAAAATTCGTCGAAAATTCGAACAATTATTATGCGGGCGTCGATAGGCCGAAGGCCTATGCCCCATTCAATAAAAAAACCATCTATCAGAACAAGAACAACGAAGCCATCACGGTCGAACTGAACAAAGCGCACGATTATATGATGATCGCGAACGTCGACTCGCTTTGGGCGATGCGCAAAAGACGGCACACTCATGAAAAATTCAATATTCATAAGGTAAAAGATACTGCTCATGCCGACGGATGGCACGAACTGCAATTGACGCTAATCGACACGGCCAGCACCCGCGGGATTCTGATCAAGAACATCATCAAGAACGGTCTCGCTTACGAGCTGAAGGCGCAGGTCGATACAATAGATAAGCCAAGTCGTTTCGTTCAGGAGTTCTTTGACAATTTCACACCGCTTGATACGGTTGTCGGCAAATCGATGTTGGGTGACAAGACCTCCGATTTCTTTGCGGCGCTGCGCAAGAACGATAGTATCGTTATTAAGGGCTACGAGCTGATCTCTTTTCAGAACAAGCATGCCGACTCTTTAAAGTACTATATCGAGAATTTTGATTTCAAGGATGACAAAAAACACATTCAGTCGTTCTTGATCCAAAAACTAGGGAAACTAAACGACCCCGAAAGCATCGATTTCTTCAAAAGATTCTATGCGAAATCATACAATAATTCGGATGCCCAGATGAAGATCTTGAAGTCCGTGACCAAAAATGCCGACGAGAAATCAGTGAAACTATTGTTGGAATTATTATCAAAAGATTTGCCCTTGACGACCAATCGGCATGAGATCAGGCAGATTTTCAGACCTTATATGGATAGTCTTCCGATGGCTAAAAAACTATATCCCGAGTTACTCGACTATAGTACCATCGAGGAATATAAATCGCCCATTTTTTCATTGTTGGCAAAGTTGGTCGAAAAGAAAATGATCAAGCCGGGAAGCTATAAGAAATACCGGAAACAAATCTTGAACGACGCCAAGATCCAGCTCAAACGACAATTGGGAAGGTCTAGTAATTTTAATGGTTCGGGCTACCGCAATCAAGGAAATGTGACAAATGCCATTTTAGAAGATTATGCGGTCTTACTCTATCCGTTTATCGATGAAAAAGATGTTGCCCAGTTCTACCATCGGTTGTTATTGGTAAAAAACCATCGAATCAAAACGACCTATCTGGCACTTTTGGCCAAAAAAGACGAGGCCGAGCTGCCCGTCGGCATGCTCCACCGTCTGGCAAAGGACATCAACGGTCGGTTATACTTGTTCAACAAGTTGAAGAAGATCGGTAAATCGAATCTTTTTCCAAAGGAGTACCGTACCGAAAAAGCCTTGGCCGAAGCGAACATTTACCAGTATTCGCATTATGACAAAATGCAGGATTCCATCGCGTTTGTAGAACAGCGCCCAATTAATTACCGTGGCAAATCATACACTGGGTACTTTTTCAAGACCAGAAATAACCAAGAATACGATAAAAACTTCAAGATGCACCTCGTCATTTTCGAACCAGGGAAACCCCTTACTACAAAACCTTTTTACAAAAACTCCGGACTGCGTATCGAAGATACCGACACCGAAAAAGAGACCATGGGCTTTGTTACGGAAGAGTTCCAACTTAAGGATCGCAACAGGGCCGAAGTCTATCGCCCTAATGGTTATGGTATGTACGGGTATCATGGGTATTAAAGCCGTATTTTTGGGGGAAATACCCCTTTCGATGAAATCTATAATAGCTTTTCTATCATTTTTTATTTTATCGGCATTCACTTTCGCCCAACAAATCACTTGCTCCCCTGCCGACAAAAAGGCCTTCGAAAACAAGACTGTAGAAATCGACGGGCTTTTAGAAGATGATTTTGGTAAGACCATGGTGGCCATTGGCAAAACATTTAAAGGCACTCCCTATGCTGCCAAAACCTTGGAAATCGGCGAAACAGAATCATTGGTCGTAAATCTTCACGGACTCGATTGTACCACCTTTGTAGAAAATGTATTGGCCTTCAGTTCGCTTTTAAGGGATGGAAAATCCGATTTCGATTCGTTTACAAAAACACTGGAAAATATTCGTTACAAAGACGGAAAACTTGATGGCTATGGCTCTCGCCTGCATTACTTTTCAGAATGGATATCGAATAACGAGAAAAAAGGCTTGGTCAAGGAAATCACTTCTGAAATCGGCGGTGTCGAAATCGAAAAGGAAATCAATTTTATGGGCACGCATCGCGATCTCTACCCTTTTTTAAAGGATGATTCCAATTTTGACAAAATCATTGAAACCGAAAGAGAGCTCGCGAAAAGAAAATTTTGTTACCTGCCACAAGACCAAATAGAGGCCAATGAACATTTAATCAACACGGGGGATATTATCGCTTTGGCCACATCGATAAACGGACTCGATGTAACCCATACCGGTCTCGCCACCCGTGAAAAAGATGGGCGCATTCATTTGCTACATGCCTCAACCGGTTCGATGGAGGTAGAAGTTTCAAAATTACCTTTGGTAGATTACTTAAAAGGCATCAAAAGTAATATTGGAATAATGGTTGCTAGACCGCTCTAGTGTTAAGTTAAAGCTGAAATGACGTATAAGGCAATCGTGGGTTTTGTGGCAGATCTAGGCAAAAAATCATTGCATAGCCTTAGCTACCGACGATATGCCGCAAAAGACGCATTGGATTATGCGACAATTTTGGCTTAACTTAACATTAGTTCGCCAACGCCATTAAATACTTTTTGGGCGTAGTCCCATACTTTTTCTTGAAGGCAGAGATAAAATGACTGGCCGTGCTATAGCCCACTCTTAGTCCGACCTCGTTTACGTTGTGTTGCCCTGTTTCGAGCATCTTTCTGGCATATTCCATTTTATAGTCGAATAAAAAGCTGAAGACCGAATCGCCATAGATTTGTTTGAACCCTTCTTTTAGTTTTTTAAGGCTGAGTCCGATTTCTTCCGAGAGTTCGGCCAGGGTAGGTGGCTCGGCCATTCGAGAAATCATGATTTCCTTTGCCTGACGAATTCTGCGCACATTATCCTCATCTACCAAAAACGGGCATTGTTCGATATCGGCATCATCACTTTTGTTGAAATAGAGCGATATCAGCTCGTATACCTTCCCCTTGATATATAATTCCTTTATGGAAGGATGCAGATTGTAATTCATGATCTGACTGAGAATAACGGCGATCGCCGGAGAAACATTTTCTTGGGAATAATACTTTTTCTCTTTGTTATCAGCACTTAAAAAAGGGATGTAGTCCGCTTCCGAAGAAAATAACAAGTGAAACTTTCTAATTGTCAGCACGATGGAAACCAACCATGAACCTGCACCCAATTCAAGATTCATGGGCAGATCGATCTGTGTATTGTAAAGCAAAAGGGAATTCTCCTCCGAAACTTCCAGCGCATAACGACCCTCGTTAAAGATAAATTTCGCACCTCCCTTGAGGCAAAAATGAAATTGTATGAACGAGCTATCTATTTCTCGTACAACCCTTTGAACCAGAGCACCATCGTTTTGAATTTTCAACACAAAAAAGCCATCCTCGATGAGAACTTCTTGAAACGAACCTTGAGCGATATTTTTCGTTTGTGTCATCGTTCCGATTTTATATTTTTTATTTAGAATCCTTCTAAATAAAAATTTAGGTAAACCAAGTGTTTACTACGAAAATAACTGTTTTTGACCATTTCATAACGAAATAGGCATCAAAAACCTTGAAACGGTATTTATTGTACCGCTAGCGTTATTTTTTAAGTTGTAATGCGCTTACTTTTGAATCCGTTGGCTCAACATGCATGAAGGACTACCACATTTCACGACATAATTCTTTTTACACCATTGGCTTGAACTATAAGAAGGCCGACGCCCAAGTTAGGGGCAAGTTCAGCTTAGATGCCGCGGCCATCGACAAGTTGCTAACGCAAGCAGAGGTAGAGGGCATTGACGGGATCTTGGCGACTTCAACATGTAACCGAACTGAACTTCATGGGTTTGCCCAGCATCCCTTTCAATTGATCAAACTGCTTTGCGATAACACCGCTGGTTCGGTCGAGGAATTTCAAGAGGTCGCTTACGTCTACAAGAATAATGATGCCATCGGTCATCTTTTTCGTGTTGGCACAGGGCTCGATAGTCAAATTCTAGGTGATTTCGAGGTTATCAGTCAATTGCGTTCCAGTTTCAATCGGTCGAAAAAGCACGGTCTTGCAAATCCGTTTATCGAGCGCCTCTGCAATTCGGTCATTCAGGCAAGCAAACGGGTTAAAAACGAAACCGAGATCTCTACGGGTGCAACTTCGGTTGCTTTTGCTTCGGTGCAGTACATTTTAAAAAATGTAAGCGGTATTTCTGAAAAGAAAATTTTGCTCTTCGGCACTGGCAAAATCGGGCGAAACACTTGTGAGAACCTTATCAAGCACACCAAGAACGATCGTATTACCCTGATCAACCGCACCAAAAACAAGGCCGAAAAAATCGCGGGTAAATTCAATTTGATAGTACAGGATTATGGCGACCTGCAGACCGAAATACGAAAGGCAGATGTCTTGGTCGTAGCCACGGGCGCACATTCCCCTACGATTTCAAAAGAACTTATCTATACGAAAAAGCCACTCTTGATTTTGGATCTTTCCATTCCGAAAAATGTTTCCGATGATGTTTCCGAATTGGATAATGTTACGGTAGTTCATCTCGATCATCTTTCTCAAATGACCGATGAGACTTTGGCAAAGAGAAAACGATTTATTCCGCATGCCGAAGAAATCATCGAACAAGTCCATGGAGAATTCAATCAATGGTTGGAAACCAGAAAATTTGCTCCTGTCATTAAGGCTTTAAAGAAGAAATTGAAGACAATGAAAGATGAGGAGCTGGACTATCAGTCGAAAAAGCAATCCAATTTCGATGCACAACAGGCCGATGCCATCTCCGATCGGATTATTCAAAAAATAACCAAGCAGTTCGCCAACCATCTAAAGAGTGATAATGTTGATGCCGATACTAGCCTAGAACTCCCAAAAAGTTTTTCAACTCGAAATCGAGAGCCGATGAGCAAAGTAATTCGCATCGGCACCCGCGACAGCGAATTGGCGCTGTGGCAGGCAAATACCGTTAAGGAAAAATTAGAAGGGTTAGGCCATCGCACTGAATTGGTTCCGGTAAAATCCGCCGGTGATCTTGTTCTCGATAAACCACTTCACGAGCTTGGAATTACAGGAATCTTTACCAAATCTTTGGATGTCGCAATGCTCAAGGGCGAAATCGATATCGCCGTACATTCCATGAAGGATGTACCAACCGTTTTGCCTAAAGGAATCGTACAGGCCGCCGTTCTTGAACGCGGAAACCACTTCGATATTCTGGCCTATAAAAAAAATCAAGAGTTTTTGGCCCAGCAGGAAGCTACCATAGCAACAGGAAGTCTTCGCAGAAAAGCACAATGGCTGAATCGTTACCCGACCCACACACTCGTCGATTTACGCGGCAATGTGAATACCCGCATGGAGAAGTTCAACGAAAATGAGTGGAACGGCGCAATCTTTGCCGCGGCTGGTCTAGAACGTATCGGCATTGAGCCTGAAAACACCATCGGACTTGGCTGGATGTTGCCTGCACCGGCACAGGGCACCATTGTTGTAGTTGCTTTGGAAGAAGATCAATTCGTGCACGAGGCATGTGCCGAACTCAACCATGAACCTACCGAAATCTGTACTCGATTGGAACGAGAGTTTTTAAATAGATTGGAAGGCGGTTGCACAGCACCCATTGGCGCTCTTGCAACTATCATGGAAGAGGAAGTTACATTGAAGGGCGTTTTGCTTAGCGTCGATGGCAGAAAAAAACTGGAAGCTGAATTTACTGCTCCATTAGGCAAACACGCAAACTTGGGAAAAGATTGCGCCAATAGTATTTTGAGCCGAGGAGGAAAACGTTTGATGAGCGAGTTGCAAAAAGACAAAATAAATAGTGCAACTGAAAAGACCAATGTCGTTTCTACAAAAAAGCTTACGGCCGAACAACTCCAACGATTCGACAAGGCCGTAAAAGTGGAATCAGATGATTTTATCAAGATTAGTCCGAATCGTATTCCGGCAGCCACATTAAAAAAAGAATATAGAAACGTAGTCATTACCAGTCAAAATGGAGTTGATTCCCTATTGACCAATATTTCTGCGGATGACTTACAATTCGATAACATCTATTGTGTAGGTCGCAAGACCAAGCGTTTGATAGAAAATCGAATCGGCCCGGTAAAACACCAAGAAAAAAACGCTAAAAAATTGGCGGAGCATTTGGTAGAATACCTCGAAGGATTGGAAGTCCACTATTTCTGTGGCAACCTCCGCATGGATGACCTTCCAAATATTTTGACCGAAAACAATATTCGAGTCAATGAACTGGAAGTATATAAAACCAAGTATTCTCCCGTTGAGGTCGATGAAAACGTTGAAGGAATTTTATTTTTTAGTCCCTCTACCATTGCTAGCTATTTGTCTAAAAACACAGCCGATAAAATTGCCTATTGTATTGGGGAAACCGCAGCGGCCGAGGCACAAAAACATTTTGAGGACGTAAGGGTGGCCAAAATACCAACGGTGGAAAGTGTTATTGATTTGGTGAATGAAGAATATATTAAAAAATAGCCGTCTTTGCGAGGAGCCAGGCATGCCATAAGTATTGCATGGGGACCCGGCTAACTGTTGAAACACAACAACCAAGTTGAACGGATTGCCGCACCAAAGAGCGCTTCGTGCCTTTGGCTCGCAATGACGAACGGGAATATTAGACCTAACAGGTTTTTGAAACCTGTTAGGTCTTCAAACAGCGGATTCCCGCTTTCGCGGGAATGACAAAAAATTGACATGATAAAAAACGATCTATTCCTAAGAGCATTAAAAGGGGAAAACGTTGATAGACCCCCGGTCTGGATGATGCGCCAAGCTGGCCGATACCTTCCCGAGTTTATGGAAATACGTGAGAAATACGATTTCTTTACCCGTTGCCAGACTCCAGAGCTCGCTTCCGAAATTACCGTACAGCCGATTCGCAGGTTCGGAATGGATGCTGCTATTTTGTTCAGTGATATTCTGGTAATTCCTCAGGCAATGAATATCGAGGTACAGATGAAACCGAATTTTGGGCCTTATTTGCCCAATCCGGTTCGTTCTCAAAAAGATGTTGACAATGCTATCGTTCCAGACGTGAACGAATCTTTGGATTATGTCATGAGGGCAATCAAGGCCACCAAGGAAAAATTGAACGATGAAGTGCCCCTGATCGGATTTGCCGGATCACCTTGGACGATTCTTTGTTATTGCATACAGGGGCAGGGCAGTAAAACTTTCGACAAGGCCAAGGAATTCTGTTTTACGCAACCGGTCGCTGCGCATCAACTTCTTCAAAAAATCACGGATACGACGATTGCGTATCTGAAAGCCAAGGCACAAGCTGGTGTAAACGCGGTTCAGGTCTTCGATTCTTGGGGTGGAATGCTATCGCCTGTAGATTATCAAGAATTTTCATGGAAATACATTCAACAAATTATTGATGCAGTAAAGAATGAAGCCCCTGTCATCGTCTTCGGAAAAGGATGCTGGTTTGCTTTGGAGGATATGGCAAAATCGGGTGCCGCTGCCTTGGGTGTTGATTGGACATGCTCTGCCCGGAATGCAAGATATTTGACCAGTGGTAATATTACTTTGCAAGGTAATTTTGATCCTTCTCGTTTGTTATCCCCACCATCCGAAATCAAAAAAATGGTGACCCGAATGATCGATGAATTTGGGAAGGACAAATATGTGGTAAACTTAGGGCACGGAATTCTACCCAACATTCCGGTCGAAAACGCAAAGGCGTTTATCGACGCAGTAAAAGAGTGGACCCCTGGTTCGTAAGAAGACCTGTCAGGTTTTGAAAACCTGACAGGTCTTTCAAAATTATTTAAGCGATATATCGACCTGCAAGGTGTTTCCGACGCAGGAGGCCTCCTTGTAGGTCTACATTTCAAAGACAAAGAAAAACCAAAAGTGGTCATAGATTTCGAATACTACTTTATCGAACCCATCCATGAAAAATATGCCTGGCGGATATGTGATTTTGTTGTTACGAATTCAGATCGATTAAAGCGCTTCTTTCCTAAAACCCTTGAGCAAAATCTGACACCGGGTCTTGCCAAAATCTTTGTTGATAGAAAAGTCGAACAATTCAATGATCGAGAAGAATTCCTATTCGTCTTAAAGGAGAAAAAAGACCGCACCGTCATCGGCTTGGTCTATATCAAAAAACTCGATTGGGAAAAGAAGCGAGCCGAACTCGCCTATTGCATTGGTTACCAATACGAGGGCAAAGGCCGGATGTCGCAGGCCGTACGTACATTATCAGATTATGCTTTTGAAAACTTAAATTTAAATACTCTTGAAATCATTGTTCACCGCACCAATATAGGGAGTGTGAGAGTAGCAGAAAAATGTAGCTATATTTGGGAAAGAACTTTACCTAAAGAACATACCCCGCCCAATGAAGAGCCTCTCGATATGGAGCTTTATGAGCTAAAGACCTGTCAGGTTTTAAAAACCTGACAGGTCTAAGGATAAAGTTAAACGGTTTAAGATGAAAATGGAACAACTGAAAAAAGATGCGTACTACCATATCTTTAATAGAGGTATCAATGGTACTAGAATTTTTAAGGATGAAGAGAACAAACGCTATTTTCTTAGGCTAATCGATAAACACCTCTCAGGAAAGGTGGCAATTCTAGCCTATTGCCTTATGGACAATCACTATCATATGGCAATTCGGGTGCTTTCCGATGAAAAATCGGTTACCCAAGGGTTTTCGAATCTGTTCAATGCGTATGCCAAGGCATTCAATAAACAGGAAAATAGAACAGGAGGACTTTTTGAAAGACCTTTCAAGCGTAAACGTATCAAGGATGAACCTTATTTAAGAAACCTGATTGTCTATATACACACTAACCCTGAAAATGATGGTGCTTCCGATAATTTTCAGAATTTTGAATTTTCGTCATATCCGGCCTTTTTATCAAAAAAAACTGAGATGATTTCTATTGAAACAGAAGAAGTACTGATGCTTTTTGATAATTTGGAAAATATGCATTCTGTGCATACCCAAACCATTGGCAAGCAATCGCAGATGTTAGACCTGTCAGGTTTTGAAAACCTGACAGGTCTTTCCGCCCGCACTCCGCCCTCAACTGAAAAACCATCTCTTCAAGGTTTTGGAAACCTTGCAGGTCAAACCAACAACGAACCCGACCTGCAAGGTGTCGCCGACGCAGAAGACCCCCTTGTAGGTCTCAACAACGAAATGAAGAACCAATTCTACACCTACATCAAAAACCTGCAGAACACCATCACCTCAAAATTGGAAGAAGTCGATGGTCTAGCTAAATTTCGAGAAGATAAATGGAAACGCCCCGAGGGCGGTGGCGGCCATTCAAGAGTCATCGAGAACGGAGCGGTTTTTGAAAAAGGCGGTGTCAATATCTCGGCGGTGCACGGTGCTCTTCCCGAAAGCATGCAAAACTATTTCGGAGTTGTGGATGCCGATTTTTTTGCTTGCGGATTGAGTTTGGTCATTCATCCAAAGAGTCCGATGGTGCCTACTGTACATGCTAATTGGCGGTATTTCGAGATGTATGATAAAGCGGGAAATATCGTAGATCAGTGGTTTGGTGGCGGGCAAGATTTGACGCCCTATTATTTATTCGATGAAGACGCCGTACACTTTCATTCCGTTTGCAAAAAGGCCTGTGATTTCCATAATTCCGGTTTTTATGCTTCCTATAAAAAGAAATGTGACGAATATTTTTATAATGCCCATCGAAATGAAGGCCGTGGTATTGGCGGACTCTTTTTCGATTACTGCAGAGCATCCACGGAAATGTCGATGCAAAACTGGTATGATTTCTTGACCGAAGTTGGGGATAGCTTTTTAGATGCCTATGTTCCCATTGTCGAAAAAAGAAAGGACTTAAAATATACTGAAGCGCATCGAGATTGGCAAGAAATCCGTCGAGGTCGTTATGTGGAATTCAATTTGGTGCACGACAAAGGCACACTATTCGGTCTCAAGACCAATGGCCGTATCGAAAGTATTTTGATGAGCCTTCCACCTCATGTACAATGGGTCTATGACCATCATCCTGAAAAAGGAAGTGAAGAAGCACGACTGATCGAAATCCTACAAAACCCAAAAGAATGGGTCTAAAACAGTACCTGATTGCTATTTTCTTTTTTTTTAGTCTTGGTTGTTTTTCACAGGGTGTGGAGGAATATGTTCGAACTTTCCCTAAAAAGATTACCGCACGAATTGGTATTTCGAATACTTCTAACAGTTTTACGATTACCAATGCAGATACCGAGGAGGTCATTGATATCGTGCCCAACGATAAAACTTATTTAGGGCTTTCTGTACTATTTCGATCTATTGAGCTCGACTTGGGCTACGCGCCAGATTTCTTTTCTGAAAATCAAGACAATAAAGGCTCGAAGCTCTTCACATTGAATTTTCGAATGTTTCTAGGTCGTTGGATGCAGACTCTGGATTTCTACAAGCAAAAAGGCTTTTTTGTTATTGCCAACAATGAAACCATACCCTTTCCCGAATTGGGCACGTTAAAAATCGGCGGCTCGACCAGCTACATTTTCAATAAAAGATTTTCTTTTCGGGCTGTTGGTTTTCAGAATGAATGGCAAAAGAAAAGCGCCGGCAGTTTTATTCCCAGTTTTACCTTTTATTACACCAAGTTCAGTCTTGAGGAAGAAGGCCTTAAGAGCAACGACCATTCCTATGACCTAGCAATCGGGCCAGGATACTATTACAATCTGGTTATCGCCAAGCACTTTCTCATAGGGGCGGGCGCAACAGTAGGATTCGGCGCCAATTTTACCCGTTCAGAAGGGGAAACACTTTCCTCAGGATTAATTCAGGTAGTATTACGGACGGCGGTGGGTTATAATTCCGAGCGATTTTTTACGGGAATCAACTTAAGTGCCCAAGTATTGGAACATGGGGATGAAGCGACTACTCGTTTAGACGATTTCATTTCTTTTGGCGAGCTTTACCTCGGTTATCGCTTCAATGCCCCAAAAAAGTGGGTTCAGAAAGCGAATCGTTTCAATAAAAAATACGGACTCGATTGAAAAAAGAACTAAAAATATTGTCAATAGTACTATTATTGGTAGCTCTTGGTTGCAACACCAAAAAATCAAAAAGCGATATAGAAGTTGTTTTTACACAAGACACTTTAGATGTCGGCTATACCTATTGGTGGCCTGAGTCAGGCCCATTTATAGGTGGTTGCGGAGATGAACTCTCTCTGGTTTTCTCTGGTATCGTTACCGAATTGAAAGAACCTACAGATGATCCGGGGCCCTTATATACTTCTCAAGAAGGAATTATTGAAATCGATAAAGTGTTTAAAATCAAAAAGTTGGAAGGAAACACCTATGCCAACCAAAAATTCTTTTCTACGGATTGCTTTTATGAATCGGGATTGGCTGTTGGCGATACGGTTTTGGTTGTCTGCTACGATTATGAGGATGATTATAGTATACCCGGTAGAAAATCCATTCTAAAAATAAATT
>QIJL01000632.1 GCA_003232435.1 Flavobacteriales bacterium
CAGTGGCGGAAGAACATGGTGGAGAACATGATGCTTCTCACGATTTACACTTACTGCACCAATTACAGAATAGACCTTGGTCGGCGTTGTACGTTGCAGCTTTCTTTTTCTTTATGATTGCCTTGGGGGCATTGGCGTTTTATGCTGTCCAACGCGCTGCACAGGCCGGTTGGTCTCCGCTGCTGTTTAGAGTCATGGAAGGCATAACCGCCTATCTTGTACCTGGTGGAATCATTGTTTTTGTAATTCTTGTTTTGTCAGTGCTACATATGAACCATTTATTTGTTTGGATGGACCCCGAGGTAGTTGCACATGATAAATTACTACAAGGCAAGTCTGGCTATTTGAACCCGACCTTTTTCTTGATAAGAGCGGCTATCTTTTTAGGAGGATGGATTTTATATCGTGAATACTCTAGAAAATTGTCATTGCAACAAGATGAGTCCGACGACAATTCGAACTTCAAACTCAATTTCAGGATTTCTGCGGCCTTTTTGGTTTTCTATCTTATATCGGAGTCCATTATGTCTTGGGATTGGATCATGAGCTTGGACCCACATTGGTTCAGCACTTTATTTGGCTGGTATATTTTTGCAAGTATGTTCGTTTCGGGTATTACCGTAATCGCGATGGTAACTATCTATCTTAAATCCAAAGGATACCTGCCCGATGTAAATGACAGCCATGTTCACGATTTGGCCAAGTTCATGTTCGGTATGAGTATTTTTTGGACGTATCTGTGGTTCTCACAGTTTATGTTGATCTGGTACGCGAACATTCCTGAAGAAGTGACCTATTTCGTTACCAGGATCGAAAATTACAGACTACCATTTTTTGCTATGGTCGCAATGAACTTCTTGTTTCCCGTGCTATTATTGATGAACAGTGATTACAAGCGTATTAATTGGTTCGTGATTATGACGGGCATTGTTATTTTGGCAGGACATTATATGAATATTTTTGTTGCCGTTATGCCCGCTACGGTCGGAGACCAATGGTCGATAGGTATTCCGGAAATCGGCGGAATATTGTTTTTCGCAGGATTATTTATTTTTTGGGTTTTTCGAGCGTTGTCATCGGCTCCGCTCCAGCCAAAACGCAATCCGTTTATTGAAGAAAGTAGGCATTTTCATTATTAGTTTTTAAGGTATAATCAAATCATACGATGAATACATTTTTGATTTTAATTGTTTTGGTTCTAGTGGCGATTGCGGTTTGGCAAATGGCCAAAATATTCGAGCTTTCGCAGGTCAAAACAGATAGGGGCGAGGTCGCTACCGATAAAGACAACAAATACAACGGCTATTTGATGTTTGCCTTTATGATTTTTACGTACGGCATCGCCATTTTCAGTTTTTGGAAGTATTGGAAAGTGTTGCTACCTGAAGCCGCATCTGCCCACGGAGAGGAATATGACGTGTTGATGGCCGTTTCTTTCATAATCATCTTTATCGTACAATTTATAACCCAGGCTTTACTGCATTATTTTGCATTTAAATATCGTGGTAAAGAAGGTAGGAAGGCACTGTATTTTGCCGATAATGACAAGCTTGAATTTATTTGGACGATTATCCCTACCATCGTTTTGGCCGGTTTGATCATTTGGGGGCTATATTCTTGGACGGTCATCATGGATATTAACGATGAAGACGACCCGATCATAGTCGAACTCTATGCGCAGCAATTCAGTTGGACTGCTAGATACGGAGGGGAAGATAATGTGCTCGGTGGTGCCAATGTTAGAATGATAGACATAGATCGTGCAAACGTATTGGGTTTGGACGAGAGCGATTCGTATGCCGCGGATGACGTGATCGTGAAAGAGTTGCACCTACCAAAAGGTCGCAAGGTGAATTTTAAAATGCGGTCACAAGATGTTTTGCACTCGGCCTATATGCCCCATTTTAGGGCTCAGATGAACTGCGTGCCCGGTATGACGACCGAGTTTTCATTTACCCCGATCTTTACCACGGAAGAGATGAGACAAAAGCCCGACGTAGTCGATAAAGTAAAGCGAACGAATAAGATCAGGGCCGAGAGGGCGGCAAAGGGAGAGCCAAATTCGGATCCTTGGGAGTTTGACTATATCTTG
Organism: Flavobacteriales bacterium; assembly: GCA_003232435.1. Classification (GTDB taxonomy): domain Bacteria; phylum Bacteroidota; class Bacteroidia; order Flavobacteriales; family Flavobacteriaceae; genus Aurantibacter_A. Next base: position 2,093 of record QIJL01000632.1, read on the forward strand.
TTATGCAATAAAATTTGTGGAAAATCACACTACAACATGCAAATGAAGATCATTGTCGAATCTGAAGAAGATTACAATAAATGGATGGCCGAACAAAAGACCTTTGGTCAAAGTATGGCGGTTACTGAATAAAAAGTTTAAGACAAAAGAATTAATAAATAGCTGATTATGTCAGAATTAGGACACGGACACGAGGAGGAACATGGAGATGATCATGGGCATCACCACCATAAAGAGACCTTTATAACCAAATACATATTTAGCCAAGATCACAAGATGATCTCAAAGCAGTATTTGATTACGGGCCTTATCATGGGCTTCATTGGTATTGCCATGTCGCTAATGTTCAGAATGCAATTGGCGTGGCCAGGCGAGTCTTTTGGTATTTTTGAGACGTTCTTGGGCAAATGGGCTCCTGATGGGGTTATGGATGCCGATGTCTATCTTGCTTTGGTTACGATCCATGGCACAATAATGGTGTTCTTTGTGTTGACTGCCGGTCTGAGCGGAACGTTTAGCAACTTGTTGATTCCGTTGCAATGTGGGGCGCGTGATATGGCCTCTGGCTTTTTGAACATGATATCGTACTGGCTGTTCTTTTTGTCGAGTGTTATAATGATCGCTTCACTTTTTGTCGAGGCGGGGCCTGCCAATGCCGGATGGACAATTTATCCACCCCTAAGTGCACTGCCCATGGCGCAATCCGGATCGGGCATGGGCATGACGCTTTGGTTGGTTTCCATGGCTGTATTTATCGCCTCGTCGTTACTGGGATCGTTGAACTATATCGTTACCGTTCTGAACCTCAGAACCAAGGGCATGTCGATGACAAGACTGCCATTGACCATCTGGACGTTTTTGGTAACCGCCGTTATCGGGGTAATTTCGTTTCCGGTGCTTTTGTCCGCTGCCCTTTTACTGATTATGGACCGAAGTTTCGGAACTTCCTTCTTCCTATCCGATATTTTTATTCAAGGTGAAGTACTTCACTACCAAGGTGGATCACCTGTATTATTCGAGCATTTATTTTGGTTCTTGGGCCACCCAGAGGTTTATATCGTAATACTTCCTGCAATGGGTATCGTATCTGAAGTTATGGCGGTAAATGCTCGAAAACCGATTTTCGGTTATCGTGCCATGATTGCCTCCATATTGGCGATTGCATTTCTATCGACGATTGTTTGGGGTCACCATATGTTCGTTTCTGGGATGAATCCATTTCTAGGTTCGGTATTTACATTCACTACTTTGTTGATCGCGATACCATCCGCAGTAAAATCGTTTAACTGGATTACCACCTTATGGAAGGGTAATTTACAGCTGAATCCGGGAATGATGTTTTCCATTGGTATGGTATCTACCTTTATTACCGGCGGACTTACAGGGATTATTCTGGGAGACAGCACACTTGACATAAACGTACACGATACCTATTTCGTCGTTGCCCACTTCCACCTTGTAATGGGTATTTCGGCATTATATGGCTTGTTTGCGGGCGTATATCATTGGTTCCCGAAAATGTTCGAGAGCAAGATGATGAACAAGAATTTGGGCTTTGTACACTTTTGGATAACGGCAGTAGGATCCTATGGAATATTCTTCCCGATGCACTTTGTGGGAATGGCGGGCGTACCCAGAAGATATTATGAAAATACGGCATTTCCCATGTTCGATGAGTTGGCCGACGTGCAGGTTTTAATGACGGTTTTTGCAATATTCACGGCATTCGGATCGCTTATCTTCGCCTTTAATTTCGTTTACAGTATTTTCTACGGAAAGAAAGGACCAAAGAATCCTTGGAGGGCTACCACTTTGGAATGGACTGCCGAAGTGAAGCACATTCACGGCAACTGGGATGGTCCGATACCTCATGTATACCGCTGGCCATATGACTATAGTAAGACGGACGACAACGACGAATATATTATTCCGGGTCAAGACTTTGTTCCTCAGACCGTACCTATGAAAGACGGAGAAGAAGAGCTACATCATTAATTTTAGAAAAAAAATAAAACAAAACCCTGATGATTACCTCAGGGTTTTTTTATGGCATAATTTTGGTTGCTTACTATCATATTAACCTGAGTTCGATTAATAATCTAGATGGTGCATTAAGTAAAACAGTGAAAATCATTGATTTGTCTTTTCGACAGAGCGAAGTATGGGCGACGAGAAATCCCAACAGGCTGAGATTCCTTCTCATTCTTTATTCGGAATGACAATTTTTCCAAAGAAATAAGCATAACGTATTGATATACAAATACATATTAATTGAACTCAGGTTATTAGTTTTTATAATATCTTTAGGCATGAAGAACACTAAGATGAAAAACCTCCTATTCATTCTCTCCCTAGTATTTTGTTTTCAAGCATATTCTCAACGTCAGCCCAAAATAAAAGGCAATAGAAATGTGGTGATCGTCGAAGATGTCTTACCCGATTTCAGTTCAATAGAACTCAAGGACGATCTAGATATTATTTTGGAGCAGGCAGACGAACCAGGTTATTTTATTGAGGCCGATGATAATCTGATAGATATTTTAAAGTTTAAAGTCTCAGGAAGTACCTTAGAGATAAGTTCTTTTTACAAAGTAACCGCCAAAAAGAAGCTTGATATCATCATCCGTTTTCGTGAATTGGATGGTGTAACACTTCGGGACGGAAAAATGATTGTAAAGGAAAAAATAACCTCATTTGATGATTTTCAAATTAACACATACGGGAGTTCAAAATTGGAACTTATCGCCAGTGCATCCATAGTGGATATTAATATGGAAGGAAATAGTTCGGGTGATTTGAATATTGAAACCGACTCTTTGAACATTAATTTAAAAGATCGAATCGATGTGCGTATTTACTCGGTTTCGGAGACGAATACTGTAGAGATGCGCAAAAATGCCTCGGCGAGAATGGAGGGAACCACTGATTTCTTGACCGTAAACCTTTTTGACAGTTCAAATTTCAAAGGGTCCCGACTTGAAGCTTCAGAAGCCAAACTGGATATCGAAGGTTCTTCCAATGCCGACGTCAATGTCATGACCGACTTTGAATTATCTTCTCGCGGAACCGCCAAGACCCATTTATATGGCAATTCGACGGTTAACATTGTCAATTTCTTGGACAAGTCTCAACTGCATAAGGAGAATTAATTATTGGTTAGGAGCTAGATTGAGTTCTATACCCGAACCAAATGGGTTTTGGGGAATTTTGACGAAGGTTATTTTTTTCTTTACCAAGGCAAAAAATTCAAGCATAGCCGTAGCTACGGTTTCCTTTTTTAACAGGACAGAGCGTTAAGAAAATGTCTTGTAGACATTTTTAGCGAATGCGCCAGCTGGCGCATTGGCAGGGAAAAAGAACAAGACAAAAAACCGAAAAGCTATTTGGTTTGGGTATAACTGTCATTTCAAGTCTTTCGGCCGCGCCCAAGACAGGCTAAGTTCAGAACTTACGAATACTTATTGTAAATTTTATTATTTGGTAATCGGCGCACTCATACAATGTTCTGGAATGCCAAACCCATCGACAAGCACGCCGATATGTGGCCGCAGTTCGGTACATAGTCTTTCTACTCTTTGACGAATCGCTTTTGATTTAGTACTACCGAGATATCCTTGTTCTAAAAACCACTCCGCATCTTTTCGAATTTCATATAGTGCGTATAATGTTCCTAATTTCATAAAAAGCGCTTTGTTCTTTTCATCCGATATGCCATCCACAAAATCACAATAGGTATTGTAAGCGAGTTCGCAACTGTAAGCCTTGCCCAAAGCCAAAAGATGTGTTTGAACTTTCAGAAATGCTTGGTACGAAGGAATTCCTTTTTTAATGTACCCTCGAATACGCATGGCCAAAGTATAGGTCAGTCTTCTAGTTCGATAATTGAAAGCATGCTTATGAAATTTCGGATTGTACAAATGATCCTTATCAACTTTATTTGAGTAGATGGGATTTATGGTAGTCAATTTATCACTGATCTGTATCCCCAATATCTTAAGCACCGAAGCGAATCCTGCACTGTTGAATTCGGCTTTGAAATCGGAAAGCACTCCTTTCGCCGCCAATTGTAATAATACGGTATTATCTCCTTCGAAAGTGGTAAAGATATCCACATCACCTTTGAGGTCGGCAATACGGTTTTCAATGAGATAACCTTTTCCGCCACAGGCTTCTCGACATTCTTGAATCGTGTCGTTGGCGTACCAAGTGATTATCGATTTTAGTCCGGCAACTTGGGTCTCTACCTTTCGTTTATCGAGCTGTGATTCATCGCAGTAGATTTCCATCATCTTGTCCAAGCTGACATGGTAGACATAAGCACTGGCAACCAAAGGAGTAAGTCGCAATTGATGTGAAGGATAATCCATCAACAGATCTTCCTGCACTTTTATGCTATCATTGAACTGCCTTCTTTTGAGGGCATGTTTAATAGCCACGGTTAACGCCATTTTAGCGCCTCCAAGACCAGCTCGAGCGACACAGATACGACCACCGACCAAAGTACCCAACATGGTAAAGAATCTTTTGCTCGCATTCTTGATATCTGAATGATACGAACCGTCGTTTCTTATTTCGCCGTAT
>QIJL01000169.1 GCA_003232435.1 Flavobacteriales bacterium
GTGGTGGTGACAATGGTTTTCCATTGTTCAATCCAAATGCCTCGGTAATTTATCCGGGTAGCTTGTTACAAGGAAAATCACTTAACAAAGCGACTCCAGATGTGATTGCCGTAGAACGAACCGGCGGAACCATTTCATATGACCTTAATAATGGTAATCTTGCTTCAAGTTTTGAAGTCGAAAACGTTGCCAAAAGCTCTATTCAAGATGGCATGAACAATATTATAGCAAGTGCCCCTAGCGACCTACCGGCGAACTTCATTTTCAAGTACAGCCAAGTGCAAAGCGAACAAGCGCTTGCATTTAGTATGGGTGTTGATTATGAAAATGCCTTTGCCAGCGTGAGTGCCGATTTTAGTTTTAGTAGTGAAAAATCGTACAACAGAATTTTGGTAGAACTCAACCAAAGTTTTTATACGATGAGTTTTGATATTCCAACAAGTATCAATGGCCTTTTTGCGGAAAGCGTTTCCGACGCAGACCTAGAAAAGTATGTACAGCCCGGAAATCCGGCTACTTATATATCAGATGTGACCTATGGGAGGATCTACTATATGCTTATCGAATCTACCTCATCATATACCGAAATGGATGCTGCAGTCAGGGGCGAATTTAATGTGCAGTCAGGGGCGAATTTAATGCGGTGGCCGGTAGCGGTAGTGCTGAAATAGATGGAAGTGAAATTGATAAATTGAGTGAACTCAAGGTCAAAGTGATGGCCTTTGGTGGTGATGCCGGCCAAACCCTGCTAACTGCCGGGAATACCAATATTGGGGATCTCGTTGAGCTTTTGGCCAAAAGCACGACCATTTCAACTGGTCTGCCCATCAGTTACGTGGTAAGAAGCGTAGAAAACAACCAAATCGTCGGTGTACAATTGGCCACGGAATACGATGTTACAGAGTGTGTACTTGCCCCTCCGGGTGGTGAACCTATTCAAACGGCCCATTGGAAAGGTGAGCTACTCGAGCGAATGGGTCCGGTTGGCGCTTCTTATCCACTTCAAGGGTCGGGCTTTATACTGATCAGCAAAGATGGCAAAGAATATGTGCATAGCTATGATGGCCAATTGGATGGTCCTTTTCCGGTATCGCAATTGGCGACCGAGGGTGAATACCCATTCGGTGACCAAGGCATAGGCGCGGCCGCCAATATCAACGGTACTGATTCGGATCAAAACACGATAATGTTCATATCAAGTGATGGGCTTTCCTATGGCTATATAACATCGGGAAACAGATGGCAAAGAGCCTTTCCTATTGAAGATTTGGCGCCCGGAAATCCCTTTCTGCTTAACGGTATTGGTGCAATGCTTTTTAGTGGCATAGACCCAGCGGAGGGAGCCTCTAGCAGGATAATGATAAACAGAGATGGTATCTTATGGAGCGTATATACTAACACTACAAAAAGTTTTTCAGATACCTTTCCCTCACTTTGGCTGACAGATTCAGAATTTGATTCCATCGGGGCCGCTATGCATTTCAAATTAGGGGAAACCTCAGTTGTGGTCTACTTTGACAGTACGGGGACTCGCTATATGGTAAGGTCAAACGACGAACAAGCGGGGCCCTTTGATCTCTAAAATAGTGTGCAACTAAATGAACTACCTCGGGGCAGAGCCGCCGAGGTATCAGAATCAAGACTGCTGCGCTGCAAGAGCCAAGAAACTAGACCTTTTTATCTTGACTCTTGGTTCTTGGTTCTTGGTTTTTAGAACAAATCGATTATCTGAATGCGACCGGCACGGGCGGGGGTGGGCAAAGCCTCGGGGAATTCTATAGATTAAACATTTCAAGTTAGCTATTAAAACAGGCCTTCGGGCCTGTTTTTTTGTGACCGTAATCAATAAAAAAGCCCCGGCATGGACGCCAGGGCTCTTTATCAAAATCAAAAAACCAACCTAAACACATGAACTAATTAAATTCAAATTTCTTTTTGAGAAATTTTCTCTTTCACAGCAATTTATTATAGAACAACCAACTTTGGATTTACCCTACCCTCTTTTGAAACTTTTTTAACTTTTTTTTCAATTTATTTTGAAACGCCCATTCTTATTGACTTTCTAGAATCTATTTTTTTTCGGTTTATTGGTAAAAATAAATTTTAGGCTTTCCAAAACAATCGATAAACGGTGCTGCCCCATACTTTTCACGGTGTTTTTTTTCTTCTTATCGACTTTCCCTTCCTTTTTCTCAAAGTGCATATAAGGTGCTCTAACTTTACCCTGATAGTCCCAAACAAAACCTAACATGAAAGTCCCAAATTTTCATCCCGACAACCATAGGGCAAATTTCAAAACCTCTTTTCAAACTCTTTTTGGTAAAAGTAACTAGCCGTCATTTTCTTAAACGAGATGGCTACATGCCCATCTGTGCCAACGCACGGACCGAAACCACTAAAAAAATTCACTAGTGTCCGGTAAAAGACCCTCCAAAGGCGGGCAGGCTTAACTGTAATAGGTTGATATTGTGACGTTTAATTAAAATATCTTTTTGTGATATTCATATTTTGAATAATACAAAAAGCAAGAAGTCTCTTTAGATAAAACCTTTAATCTACCACCATCAACAGACTTAAAGGATTTCGTGATTTTTTAATCGGACAATAGTGAAAAAAAAATCAAACCAATAATTTCAAAACCAATTAATTATGATGAAAAAACTACGCAACTTATCCCAATTAAAAATCGACCCAGGGTATCGGCGGCACTTGCTGCTTCCGAATATCATATTGGTTATTCTGTATTTATGCATGATAAGCCAAATATCCGCTCAGTCCGGTAACGGATCTTTTACCGCATCCGAAGAATCGATCAGTTATGATTTTGACGGATGTCGTTCTTTCTCCGGCGATGGTTCGAATTATGATTATTCAGAATTTACGACATCCACCGGTAATTCTTGTACTTCCATTACCGGAAGCACCCTTTACAGACATTCAGGAAAACATTCATGTACCAATGATGAGGCCGGAAATCCCGGAGATGCCGCTTGTTTTCAATCGAGTTTAGACGACCACTATTCTGCTGACCATACATTGGCCATTCGCTTCGATATTACAGTAAGCGGTGACAATGGTAAAAAAGGAAGATTAGACGGTATTTCGTTCAAGCAATTGGCACCACACAACTATTTAAGGAGTGCCGAAGGTTATCCCGACAATACTGGGCCGAACAACTATCCGACTAAATTCGGGATAAGGGTTCTAAAAGACAATTTAGAAATCCATGTCATGTCAGATATCGCCACCGCCCAATCTTGGGAGACTGCGACTTTTGATTTCACGAACAATGCTGATTTTATGGTCGATGTTGGAACTTCAAGCATTTTTACGTTTGAATTGTTCAGTTATGCCCCTGTTGGTAACGGTGCAGTCGTTTCGGCATGGGATCTTGATGATTTGAAAGTATTCTCGTCTTGTGAGGTCGAATGTGATTTGAGCATTGACGCAGGAGATGATATAGAAGCTTGCGGTGACGAAACTGTTGAATTGACTGCAATGATCGATGGTACTTCAGAATGCGTTGGTGGATGTGAATATCCTATTGAAAGAACTCCAAGATGCCATGATTCATCAAACCTATCTGATGTTTGGTTAGATAACGTTAGTGGTATGAACAAAGGTTTTGTTACAAGCGGTTCTAAATTTGAGACATTTGACGATGGAACTGCCCGTTATACGGCAATTGGATCAAATGGCATCGATAATATCGAAGTAGACATAACCTTTTCAGGTTATACCGCTACCGCTCCACAAGACAGTCCGAAAGAAAATAATTGTGAAACCTATGACACTTCCGATTGGGTGTACTGGACGCATACTTCCGGTACCATAAAAACCGAAAACCACGGAACACTTACTGTTTCTAGAACAGGGCCGTCCATGCAACTGGGTAATGGTGCCGATGCTACAAGAACAGGGTTCGGTGCTTCTGGTTGGTTAACAATTAGCGGTGGAGATGGATTCTATACCGCCGGCGATATTAATTTGAAATTGGGTGATTGTACCCCTATTGAAGTTGATTCTTCAGTGAACTATTTATGGACAACCGACAATGGTAACATTCTTGGCAATGCCAATCAAAAGATCATTACCGTAGACAAATCAGGTGACTATAAAGTTATTGTAGACGACTGCGCAGGTTGCGAGGCCTCTGATAGTGTGAAAGTCACAATTGGCGATGCCCAGATAGATGCCGGAGATGATCAAACAATCTGTCAAGGGGAAGAAATAATGTTAATGGCAGAAGGCGAGGGCGAGTTCTTATGGTCTACTGGTGAAACTACCCGATCGATCAAGGTCAGGCCTGATACTTCTACGGAATATAGCGTAATCGTTACCAACGGCAATTGCGAAGCAATGGACGAAGTCATCGTTACCGTTGACGAAAAGGTAATTATCGGCGATTATGTCTGGTTGGATAAAAACCGAAACGGAATGCAAGATGACGGCGCTACCGGAATAAACGGGGTAAGCGTTAAATTGTATCAATGTAATGGCGATTTGGTCGATTCGACCGAAACCAACTACGATGGCTATTACGAATTCAAAGTTTGTCCTGGTACAGGAGATTATAATGTAGTCTTCGGAGATGTGCCTGAAGGATTGAAATTCACGGCCGGTAACGAAGGTAATGATGCCATGGATTCAGATGCCGACTCAGGCGGAGTAACCGCTTGTTTCACAATTACCGACAAAGATGATTTGACCATCGACGCCGGATTGATCGAAATCTGTGATATTAATTTAGAGGTTGTTGAGGAAGCTAAGATCTGCGTTACCGAAGTATTGGAGCTTACGGCAACCTTAACCGATAATACGGAAGAATGTGAAGGCGGATGTGTATACCCCGTCATAGAGCAAGAAAGATGTTATGGCCCTACCGGAGACTTTGAAATTTGGATGATGTCAGTAACGAATGGCAACAACAAATATCACAAATTCAAGGCTTCTGAACAACGTTTCGAAACTTTGGATGATGGTTCAGCAAGATACACGGCCATAGCTTCCGATGGAGTGGATACTATCGAGGTCGATGCCATGTTCACAGGCTATACCACGGTTCCTGGCCCTAACGGACCAAAACCAAACGATTGCCAGCAGTACGATATGTCCGATTGGGAATATTGGTCGACTTGGTCGGGTACCATTACTTCTCAAAATCATGGTGTTTTCACACTTTCGATGAAAGGAACTTATTTTCAGATGGGAGTTGGTGCAGACGTGGTCCGAAGTGGTTTCGGAGCCTCAGGGTGGTTCTATGCTAACGGTGGTGACGGTTACTATGTTGATGGTGATATCAACGTGACTTTGGAAGAGTGCATCGAAAAAAACGCGACTTTCGAATGGACGACCGTTGACGGCAATATTATCAGTGATGCGAATCAAAAAACCATCATGATCGATAGGCCTGGCACCTATGTAATCGAAGCCGTAAACTGTATCGATTGCGTCGCTGTGAAAACGGTAGTTGTAACCGGGGATGTTCTTTGTTCGACTTTTGCAAAATCCGGGATTACCCCGAAGATGATGAAGGTGTATCCGGTACCTGTTCAATCGGGCGGAACATTGACCATTGAATTCGACTTGGAAGATAGCAAAAAGGTCGATGGAATTGAAGCTACCAGCTTGAAGGCAGTAGCTGTCGGTGGCAACTCAAAGAAAGAGAATGTCTCGATAGTGCTTTACGATATGACCGGAAGGGTCATAAGTATGCCAAGAACCTTCGATTTGGTTGACGGCAAAGCAGTACTCTATCTTGATTTGGACTATATTCCTTCAGGTAAGTACATTGTGAAAGCAATGGGCGGCACCTGGAACGATAGCAAGAATATTGTCGTAAAATAGATTATAAATTTTGTTTTAATTTGGATGGAAAAGCTGCAACCTATTTGGGTTGCAGCTTTTTGTTTGAAGGGCCCATTGGTAATCAAATCAACGTCATAATAATCATTTTCTAAAAATTTCAATGCTTCTGCTCTTTCCAAATTTTGATTATCTTTAATGAACTTGTCTTGAGTTTTTCTTTTACCTGCAAATATCACCCCGTTCTTCAACGGGGCAGGCTATTTTGCACCCTAATTTTGCTATTTTTAAGTACCGGCTACCAAAAAATATCTGCATTAGGGCACAAAAGCCGATATTCTCGGTTCCAAACAAAAACTCAAGACGAGTTCAATATGAAATAAAGATGGAAAGATGCCAGATAAATTTTTTGATGAAATAAAAAACGAGCTTCAAAATGGAGCCAAAGTTAAAGGGCATCCCTTTCGCTTTTTTACCCTTGCCACTTCGGGGGTCGACAACTATGCCCGACTACGAACGATGGTGTTGCGCAAGGTGACCAAAGGTTTGAAATTGACCTTCTTTACCGACAAACGCTCTAAAAAAGTCATTCATATCAAAGAGAATAAAAGGATAAGTCTTTTGTTTTACCATCCTGAAAAATTATTGCAAATACGGGTGGAAGGAATTGCCACCATCAATACCGATCCAAAGCGGCTGAAAAAGATGTGGGACGAATTGGGGCCCGAATCAAAAAAAAGTTACACTACCAAGGAAGCTCCCGGAAGCGTTATCGACAATCCCGTTACTTTGGGATATTTAAAAGATGGAGACCATTCATGCATTGTAGATGTTAGGCCCTTTAGAATAGAATATCTTAAATTAGAACGCCCAAACCATATTAGAATCCGCTTTTTCAGGGATGGCAAGAACTGGAAAAGTGAGTTCTTGGTCCCCTAGTCAGCCCCTGACCTGCAATGTAGGTAACCCTAAATCACTTTGAGCCACAAGGCCTGATACCGAAACAAGTTAGGCGGAACAAAACCTTGCGGGTCGTAAATAGTCAATTATTCCATCGTTTTTAAGATGTCCCTGATATCTTGTTCGGTGGTATCCGGATTTATAAAGCAGAATCGTGCTACAGTCTCATAGTCGGACCCTGTTTTCCATTTGGTCGGTGTGACCAGGGCAAACCCATCACGGTGGTTCTTGTAGGTCCATTCCCTATAATCATAGGGCAACCATCCTTTTCGCCTAAATAGAACGCATGATAGGCCAGGTTCGCGCACCAGTTCCAAAATCGGATCTTCATCGATTATGGTGCCCGCTAAATTGGCCAATTCAATACCTTTTTCAACGGCCCACTTATATTTGTCGGTACCGTGCATGGCCAATGAAAACCATAGGGGCAGCCCCCTAAGTCTTCTTGTCAGCTGTATTTGGTAATCGGAAGGATTAAACCCGTGAGCGCCCTCATCCTTAAATATTTCGAGGTAGGATCCCTCTTGCGAATGGGCCTCTTTGGCCTGATCCGGGTCTTTATATAGTACCGCTCCGCAATCGTAGGGCGAGAACAACCATTTGTGCGGATCTATGGTAATACTGTCCGCTTTTTCTATTCCGTTGAACAAATGCCGAACGGAATCAGCTGCCAACGCCCCGCCCCCATAGGCGGCGTCAACATGAAACCAAAGGTTTTCCCGCTCACAGATTTCGGCAATGCCCGAAAGGTCGTCGATGATTCCGGCATTGGTCGTACCTCCGGTAGCTACCACCGTGAACAATCTTTTGCGTTGGTGTTCGTTCAATGCATTTATCTTTTCCTGAAGAGCATCTCCGGTCATCAAATCTTTGGTTTCAACGAGCACTACATCGACATCCATTACCTGTGCCATGGCCTTAATGGAAGAATGCGCGCCAATCGAGGTAATGATGAGCCCTTTTTCGTTCACGTTATTTGGGTTCTTTCGCCATTGTTCCCTGGCAGTGACCATCGCCGATAGATTTGCCGCAGTGCCCCCACTGGTGAACACACCAAAAGCACCATTGGGAAGTCCTGTAAGCGACACCAGCCATTTCATAGCCTCATTTTCGCAAAAAATACCTCCGGCTCCTTCCATCCAATAAGCACCGTGAATGCTAGAGGCAGAAGTGACCAGATCGAACATGATAGCCGCCCTTGTCGGTGCTGCCGGCACAAAGGCCAGGTGGCGTGGGTGGTCAATGGGCACCGTTGCCTTGACCAAAACATCCTTGAACAATTCAAAGGCTCTTTCGCCGCCGATACCCTCGGCAGTAATCGTTTCTCCCACCAATTTTTTCAGTTCCTCTTCTTTCTTGGGCCGACCCATTTCGGGCGACGTATTGGTTATCCGGTTTATGGTATATTTCATGACATCTAGAGTCATTTCAACTAATTCTATGTCTATATTGTGCATTTTACAGTTTGTTTTTAAAGAACACGTTTAAAAAGTAGGATATACAACAATCGAACCCGATTGCGAAACTCTAGTGTTCCAAGATTATGAAATCAGCTTGCAAGGGTTTGAGGGCATCTAACAATCGAGGAATAAAACCTTCGCCCAAGTCTGAATAAAGTTCGGAAAAATTCAGGATTCGCTCTTGTAAAGACTCATTGGGAAACAGTTCATTACGTAATTCGGTTACCCGTTGCACATGGTCTTTTAGCTTTCGTCTCTGGGCTTTCAACAAACGTTTCTCCAATTTGTCAAGACCTTTTTTCTGTTTGATCTCTTGGGCCTTTACGGCCCCAAGAAACGATCTATCGGTCTGTTCGGCCAATTCGTACAAATCGGCGAATTGCTTTTCTAGCAGCTCTTTTTGGGGAGAAAAATCAATATTGATATTTGAAATTTCCCTGATTTTCTTGTTGATCAAATTATTCTGTTCCAGAAAAAAATCCGGAATTTTAAGATTCAACTTCTCCGTCTTCTTCTTTGTCTTTTCAGAAACCACCAATGCAGAATTACGTAGTAAAAGCGTTGGTAATGGAATATCCATCGCCTCGAACATCGATTTCAGTTCGAGCCAGTATGCGATCTCCCCTCCTCCACCGATATAACAGAGGTTCGGCAAAATCACTTCTTGATACAAGGGCCTTGCGATAACATTAGGCGAAAACCGCTCAGCATGAGCCTCGATTTCCTTGTTAAGTTCTTCCTTTGAAAAACGGATATCGGTATCGTTGACGGTATAACCTCCGTCTTTCTCGATGAGTCTTTCTCGAATTCCCTCCTTTAGGTAAAAATAATTGATCTCACGCGGATTGACCTGTACTCCATATTCATCCGAAGTTTCCTTTAAAAGTTTGACGGCTTTCGAAACTTCTTTATGCGAGGTATTTTCAAAGATATCCTTCTTGATATAAGGGATCAACAACTTCTTCAATTCCACATCATCGCCATCGACGATTACAAGACCATATTCCCCAAAAAGTTCGTTCGCCAGATAACGGGTCGCCGCGGTCAGGGTATCATGCTCTAAATAGGCTTTTTTGAAAAGGTCTTTTAGGTAGTCCGCATTTTTACCACCCTCTAGTTCATTTGAAAAAGCTTCGAAGACCTCCTGCAAACCTTCTGTGGACAATGAGCCTACAGCCCCGCCCCGATAGCTATCGGGGTTCCACTGTAATTTTTTTCCCTTGAAGTTGAAATAATTGATCTCGTCGAAATCATGATCTTCCGTAGCCATCCAATAAATAGGGACAAAGTTGTATTTCGGATATTCTTTTTTAAGCGCATCAGTGAGATTAATGGTCGAAACGATCTTGTAGAGAAAATACAGAGGGCCGGTAAAAAGGTTCAACTGATGGCCCGTGACCACTGTAAATGTAATCGGCTCTTTTAGCCGAATGAGATTGTCGGTAGTCTTTTTGCCGGTAACGGTCCCTTTGTACTGGTTTCTTAGACTTTCATATAATATGGAACGATTGGCTTCCGGAAAACTTTTTTGCTTTTCCTCTATCTGTGCCTCAAAATTTTTAAGGGAAGGGTATCGATTGTAGAAAGGCCTGACCCGCTCATTCTGATCGAGATAATCGCAGATCAGCTGGGAAAAATATCCGGTTTGCTTATAGGAAATACAGTCAACATCCATAGATAACACAAATCGCGGTAAAGTTAAACTTATCATTAAAATCGGTTGCTAAAAATACGTTAAAAGCCTGAATACACCATTTATCGAAAAAAACCTGTTAATGACAGAAAATCGAAAGGATTAGCGGATAAATTTCATAGATTGTACTCTGCCCTAAATTGACTCAAATACTATTGAAAAATGATAAGAACACTACTCGCATTTACCTTGTTCATTGGTTTCTCTGCAATGGGGCAGCAACTAAAATCACCTTCTGAATTTTTAAGATACGAACTCGGATCTCAGTTCACACGCCATCATCAGGTTGTCGACTATTATCAATACTTGGCGGAGGCTGCTTCCGACCGAATGCAACTGACCGAATACGGGCAGACCAATGAGCAGAGGCCCTTGCTTTTGGCCTATCTTTCTTCCGAAGAAAATATGCAGAATCTAGAGGAGATTCGAAATGCACATCTAGAAAGCACCTCGGGAAGCAGTTCTTCGGAAAAAGCCATTGTTTGGTTAAGCTACAATGTGCATGGCAATGAAAGTGTGAGCACCGAAGCCTCGATGCAGACCATTTACGATCTTTTGACCAAAAAGTCCGATTATCTTGAAAATACCGTGGTCATCATGGATCCCTGTATCAACCCCGATGGTCGAGATCGTTATGTGAACTGGTACAACCAAAACAAAAACGCGCCGAACAACATTGATCCGAACAGCAAGGAGCATCATGAAGGTTGGTTGAACGGTCGAGCGAACCATTATATGTTCGATCTCAACCGAGATTGGGCATGGCTGACACAGGTCGAGAGCCAACAACGACTTAAAATGTACAATCAATGGCTGCCCCATGTGCATGTCGATTTTCACGAGCAGGGGGTTGATAGCCCCTATTATTTCGCTCCCGCGGCGGAACCCTTTCACGAGGTCATTACCGATTTTCAGCGCGAATTTCAGGTAACCATCGGTAAAAACCACGCAAAGTATTTCGATGAAAACGGCTGGTTTTATTTTACCAAGGAGGTATTCGATCTTCTGTACCCGAGTTATGGGGATACCTACCCCATGTACAATGGCGGTATTGGCATGACCTACGAACAAGGAGGAAGTGGCCGTGCCGGATTGGGCATAACAACTTCGATCGGCGATACGTTGACCCTAAGCGAGCGTATAGCACACCATTATACAACAGGCATTTCGACCGTCGAGATTTCGAGCAAAAATGCAGAGCGATTGATCAAGGAGTTTAAAAATTTCTATAAGGACCGAAATTATAAATACAAAAGTTATGTGCTGAATGGCGATGCCGATAAAATCGAAGCGCTGACCCGATTGTTGGATCATCACAAAATCAGTTACGGCTCGCCGAGCATTGGCAACTTTAAGGGACTGAAATATGACACTGGTAAAATGGGGAGTCTGCACACCTCTGATAAAAGTCTGGTCGTTTCAACAGATCAAACCAAGGGCACACTTGTGAAAGTACTTTTCGAACCGAATGCAAAATTGAGTGATTCGTTGACCTATGATATTACCGCATGGTCACTGCCCTATGCATACGGATTGGATGCCCTGGCTTCTACAACCCCCGTCGGCGAAGTACCGTTCGAAAAAGTCCGGGCGACAAGTACCCTCGATGAAAATGCCTATGCATACCTGACGGATTGGAACAGCATGAAAGACGCCCGATTTTTAGGAGCTTTGCACAAAGCCAAAATAAGGGTACGGGTCGCACACAGACCCTATGTTTCCAACGGAAAACGTCATGAACGCGGAAGCCTTATCATTACGAGAGCAGACAATAAGAACAATAAAGACTTTATTTCCCAGCTCAAGACATTGGCCGCCGATCATAACAAAAGCCTGAGCTCTACCAAAACCGGTTATGTCGATGATGGAAAAGATTTTGGTTCGCGCTATGTGCAGATGTTGGATGCTGTAAAGGTGGCCGTACTTTCCGGCGAACCGACCTCTACCCTTCGATTTGGCGAAATATGGCACTTTTTCGAACAACAATTGAATTACCCCGTGACGGTAATCGATTCCGATTATCTTAATAAGGTCGACCTATGGGATTATGACGTCTTCATTCTACCCGGAGGATCCAGTTACAAAAAGATGCTGACCGACAGTAAATTACGCGAATTGAAAAGATGGGTCAACGATGGCGGAAAATTGATAGCAATGGGGTCATCTATCAAAAGCTTGTCAGTGGAAAAAGGTTTTAAGATCAAGATCAGAAAGTCTGAAAAAGACAGCACGGCGAGCCTCAAGGCTTTTGAAATTACGCGGCGCGAAAAAATCAAGGAAGAGATTACGGGTGCCATTTTTAAAACAAAAGTCGACTCCACCCACCCCTTGGCCTATGGTTATGGCGATACCTATTATACCATGAAATTGGGCAACTCGGCCTTCGAATATCTCGATGGGGGTTCGGTCGTTTATTTAGAGGAAGGTCAAAATGTACCTGTAGCTGGCTTTGCCGGTTGCGAGGCCAAAGATAAAATAGACAAAAGTCTGGTCTTCGGTGTCGAAGAACACGGCGAAGGCCAGGTCATTTATATGGTCGACAACCCCTTGTTTCGAGGTTTTTGGGAAAACGGCAAACTCTTCTTCGCCAATGCGCTTTTTATGGTAGATTAGTCTAGTGTTAAGTTAAGCCAAAATTGTCGCATAATCCAATGCGTCTTTTGCCGCATATCGTCGTTAAAAAATAATTCCGTAGCTAAGGCTATGCAATGATTTTTTGCCTAGATCTGCCACAAAACCCACGATTGCCTTATACG
>QIJL01000357.1 GCA_003232435.1 Flavobacteriales bacterium
ACAAAAGCTAAAAGGTTTCAACGGAAATGAATTTGTGGCTACCACGATTGTTTCCACCCCAATGATGGAAGCCATGGCAAAAGCATACGGGGTAGAATTCAAAACCGCTTTGACCGGGTTCAAATGGATCGGTAAAATGATAAAAGACTTTCCACAATCGAAATTTTTGGGTGGCGGCGAAGAAAGTTTCGGTTATATGATCGGCGACTTCGTACGCGATAAAGATGCCGTAACCGCTACCCTACTGGCATGTGAGATCGCGACCCAGGCAAAAGCAAATGGGAGTTCTTTCTATAAAGACCTCATCGACTGCTATGTTGATTATGGCTTTTACAAAGAACATCTGGTATCCCTGACCAAAAAGGGCATCAGTGGTGCCGAGGAAATAAAACAAATGTTGAAAGACTTCAAGGAAAATCCTGTGGATTCCGTGGCAGGCTCGAAAGTAAAATGGGTTGAAGATTATAATACTTCAATTGCAACAAATGTATTGACCGGTGAAGAGAAACAAATCGACATTCCAAAATCGAATGTCTTGATCTACGAAACCGAAGACGGTACGAGAGTTGCTGCAAGA
This sequence comes from Flavobacteriales bacterium, assembly GCA_003232435.1. Taxonomy (GTDB): domain Bacteria; phylum Bacteroidota; class Bacteroidia; order Flavobacteriales; family Flavobacteriaceae; genus Aurantibacter_A. The sequence goes on from QIJL01000357.1 coordinate 578, forward strand.
CCAAGCGGAACAGAGCCCAAGGTCAAGTTTTACATAAGTACCAACACCACTTTGGACAAGGCGGAAGACTTTGAAAAAATATCTGCCGAGCTCGATGCCAAAATCTCCAGTATTCTGAGTGAACTCAATCTCGGTTAATGGAATATTTCAAAAAAATTCTTCGCTTTGCAGGGCCCTACAAAAATTACGGCTACCTCAATATTTTCTTCAACGTTCTTTATGCGTTATTTAGCGCCTTGTCTTTTGCGGCTTTGATTCCAATGCTCGAAGTGCTTTTTGATAAGACGAAGGAGGTTACTCAACTTCCTAAATACACCGGGCTCGGAAATCTCAAGGACTACTATCTTGATTACATGAACTATAATGTTACCCAGTATTCCGGCGATGACCCTATGAAGGGCTTGGTGTTGGTTATTGGGCTAGTGCTGGTTCTGTTTCTACTGAAGAATTTCTTCAACTATTTAGCGATGTATTTCATTACCTTTTTGAGAAATGGGGTCTTGAAAGATATCAGAAATGCCATGTACAAGAAAATCGTTGATTTGCCGATATCCTATTATTCCGAAAAAAGAAAAGGGGACGTCATTGCCCGAATTACCAGTGACGTACTTGAAATTCAACATTCTTTCTTATCGATTTTGGAACTGATAGTCAGAGAGCCCTTGACGATACTGTTCACAATCATCATCATGTTTTTGATCAGCGTAAAACTGACCATTTTTGTTTTCGTTTTCATTCCCATTGCCGGAATGATTATTTCCTGGATAGGTAAATCCCTTAAAAAACAATCGGATAACGTCCAAAAAGAACAAGGTCAATTTTTATCCATTGTAGAGGAAACTTTGAGCGGATTGCGGGTTATAAAGGCATTTAATTCCGAGTCTCGATTTTATCGGACTTTTTCAGCTTCTACTAAACGTTTTTTCGACTTTTCGAATAAATTGCTCAACCGGCAAAATCTAGCGTCTCCTACTGGCGAATTTTTAGGGATACTGGTTATAGGGGTTCTACTATGGTTTGGAGGAAAAATGGTCTTAGTAGAAGGCACTTTGGATGCCCCATCATTTATCGCCTACATGGGTCTTGCGTATAATATCCTAACTCCGGCAAAATCAATCAGCAAGGCTTCCTACGGAGTAAAAAAGGGAAATGCAGCCGCCGAACGGGTCTTGGAAATTTTAGAAACTGAAAATCCAATTAGCGACAAAAAAAATGCGATTGAAAAAGCAAGTTTTGATTCAGGCATTGAATTACTAAATGTTTCTTTCAAGTATGAAGATGAATATATTTTGAAAAAATTCAATTTAAAGGTGCCCAAAGGAGAAACAGTGGCACTTGTGGGCAAGTCAGGAAGCGGTAAAAGTACCATTTCCAATCTTGTTACTCGATTTTATGACGTAAACGAAGGGGAAATAAAGATTGATGGCATGAATGTCAAGGACCTGACTAAAAAATCTTTACGAAATCTGATGGGTCTAGTAACGCAAGATTCTATTTTATTCAATGATAGTGTCGCAAAGAATATTTCCTTGGGAAATGAAAACGCCACGATTGAAGAAATAACGGAGGCTGCCAAAATTTCCAATGCCCATGAATTTATTGTTGATTTAAAGGAAGGGTATAACACCAATATTGGAGACAGTGGCATCAAATTGAGTGGCGGACAAAAACAAAGATTATCAATTGCACGGGCGGTTTTAAAGAACCCTCCCATCATGATATTAGACGAGGCCACCTCTGCCCTAGACACCGAAAGTGAACGTTTGGTGCAAGATGCACTTGAAAAAATGATGCGCAATAGAACTTCGATCGTCATTGCTCATCGCCTATCCACCATACAGAAGGCCAATACTATTGTCGTACTTCAAAAAGGCGAAATCGTTGAGCAGGGATCGCACGACGAACTTTTGGCCAAAAATGGCACTTACAAGAAGTTGGTCGAGATGCAGTCTTTGGGTTAGAAGTTCAATGTTTAAGGTTAATACAAATGTTCCTATTTCATTCTAAAAGGATGGAACTCTTACTCGGACGGGAAGTTAAAAAATCCAAAAAGTGATTTGCGTGAGCCCTCCCCTTTTTCTAGGGGAGAGCCCGTGCCGAATTTACTTCGGTATGCCGAATGCGGAGGGGTTTTCACAGACTGTTAGAAAGATTATTCAAAATCCATGTCCCTAAGTTGACCACCCCGGCTGTCGCCACCCCTCCTTGAAAAAAAGGAGGGGACCTATCGATCCAACCTTTACCAATAATTAAACCTTTCGCTATCTTTATAGTCCTAAGCCAGAACTTAAGTCCAACATATTGATTGCAGAGGAAACCTTAGTAGATCAATTAAAACAACCGGATACGCAGGACAAAGCCTTTGAAGTGCTTGTAGACACTTATAAAGAGCGTTTGTACTGGCATATCCGTCGTATCGTGTTGGATCATGACGATACCGATGATGTTTTACAAAATACCTTTATCAAGGTCTTTCGAAATATCGAAGGATTCAAAGGGGATAGTAAGCTCTATTCATGGATGTACCGAATAGCCACCAACGAATCATTGAGTTTTTTAAAGACCAAATCGAAGAAACTGGGGGTCAACAATGAGGAACTTCATGAAAGAATGGCAAATAATTTGCAAGCCGATGTTTACTTTGAGGGAGATGAAATTCAGTTAAAATTGCAGCAGGCCATTGCTACATTGCCCGAAAAACAGAAATTGGTATTCAATATGAAGTATTTTGAGGAATTGAAATACGAGGAAATCTCTGAAATTCTAGACACAACGGTAGGTGGATTGAAAGCTTCCTATCATTTAGCCGTCAAAAAATTGGAAGCCTTTTTAAAGGAGAAATAACCGTTCCCCCTAAAAAGCATGTGCTGAGCGCCGCCGAAGTATGGGGATTAAGGGGGGTGTAGAACAAGATGAATTAAACGAATCGGGGGTTTACAAAACACCTCCCACAATCCCTCCTTATTGAGAGGGAAGAAAAAGTAAAGTTAAACCTTTTAAACAATTGAGAGTCAAAGAATAGCATGAACAAGTCGGATAAAAATAACGATTTTAAAACTCCTGAAGGATACTTCGAGAGCCTAACGGATAAATTGCTAGACAAGCTATCTAAGGAGGATTCGATTTTACCTAAAGAGGATGGCTTTACCATACCCGAAGGTTATTTTGATTCGTTGCACAATAATATCAAGCGAAAGTTGGATGGCGAAGAGACCCAAGTTGTGCAATTACATCGGTATCGGAAGTATTATTTCGCCGCAGCCTCTATTGCCGCCGTTGTTTTGGTCATTTTCGGATTGAATTGGAATCTCTCCGGGGAAACAACATTCGAAGACCTGGCAAGCTCCGATATCGAAAACTATTTTGAAGATAATGATCTTGGATTATCATCGTATGAAATTGCCGAAGTACTACCTATGGACGAGCTGGACATCAACGATATTTTGGAAACCCAACTGAACGAAAATAATGTAATCGAATATTTGAGCGATAACATTGACGATTTTGAAGAATTAAACCTAGACAACGATGAATAATATTAAAAAAATAATAGTTTTGGCAGTGCTGCTGACTACCACCGTATTCTATGGCCAGAGGAGACCTGATAGGGAAAAAATAAAGTCACTAAAAATCGCTTTTATTACCGAGCGATTGGATTTATCAAGTAGTGAAGCCGAAGTATTTTGGCCTGTCTACAATGCCCATGAAGAAAAAATGAACGAGTTTAGAAAAACAGAGCGTTCTGAAATTCGTGGCAAACTAAGAAATCTAGATGCCATTTCAGATTCAGAGGCAGACAGGCTATTGGAAAAATACATTGCCCTAGATGAAGAAAAAAACAAAGAGCAACGGTCATTTCTAAAGAAGTTGAAGAAAATCGTTTCCGCAAAAAAGACGGTTCTTCTAATGAAGACTGAGGAAGATTTTAAGAAACGGCTCATTCAACAATATCGTAAAAAACGATCTGGCGGCGGCGGACAACGGTAGACGTTCTCCTCTGTCATTCCTAACAAAGTGAGGAATCTGTTGATTGTATGAAGGGATTCCTCGTGCCTCGGAATGACAATTTATCGGAATGACAGTTTCGTGATTCGATTCTTTCCCGCTGCGTATGCAACGGAATCATTTTGAAATCGAATAGTATAAAAGGGTTCATCCGACAATTCGTTCCAGGTAGTGCCCATATCTTTCGAATAGGATATGCCTGTAAAACCTAATGCCACAATTTCTTTTCCACCGGAATTCGGTACAAATTGTACGCAACTTTTGTAATCGGGCTCTTTACCATCTGCAATTAGGCTCCAAGTTTTTCCACTATCGGTTGTAATGGCCTTATTAGAAATATTAGAATCTGGCTTTGTAAAATCGCCGCCGATAGCGATTCCTATATTTTCGTCATAAAAATCCAAAGAATAAATACCCTGTGTCGGTTCGTCTTTTATAATAGGGGTTTTTTGTATTTCCCAGGTCTTTCCTTTATCCGGAGAAAAATAAATGCGACTGCTCGTTGTGGCGACCCATGTTTTCTCACCTACTATTGCAATATTGGTGTTACTGGCCGCGAAGGCTCCCTCCCCTTCTAATCCAACAGGTAGCTCGGTGCAAGAATGTTTCGTCCAGTGATGGCCTCCGTCTCGAGTTATAATGATAGATAGGCATCCATCCACAGAATCACCAATAGCGATTCCTTCTCGATTGTTCCAAAAGGCCATAGCGTCATAGAAAACACCTTCGCCCTCTTCCATATAGACCAAGTCCATTTTATCATCTTCCCCGGTCTTATATAACAAAGCCGGACTGGCAACCGATAGCATGAAAAAATCCGTTGCATTGTGTGCCACAGCTCGAAATTCCGGGATACTGGTATGGTATTTCTCAACGTTGGACCGTATTTTTCCATTGGATAATTCAACTGTTCCAAAAACACCATTGCTTGCTGCGAAGGCCAAACTATTGCCCATAATCTCGATGGCACGAATACTCAATGAATCTTCAAAAATAGTCTCGATTTCTACGGTAGTGAAAGGACTCCTCTTTTCTGTTTTCGAACAAGAAAAAATTAGAAGTAGCACTAGCAAATAGTAAGGGCCTCGCATGGTGTAAAGTTTGTCAAAAATAAAGCGAATCGATTCTAATATACTCCTGCCAAATGGAAATTCGGAAGAATCAAGGTAGGGATTTTTTCTGATACCAAGGCAAAATTTTTCGGCATAGCCGTAGCTACGACGATAAATTTTAACGCAGGTATGGGGAAAAAGACCAAGTTGAAATTTCGGATTTCCATTTGGCAGGAGTATACAATACCTTTGCAGCCTTAATTTTGGTAGATGAAGTTGCACAGGAACTTGGTATTTGCGGTAATTGACGCCTTGAACCTTATTTTCAATGAAGGTGAATATGCCGACAAAGTTGTTCAGAAAGTTTTGAAATCGGACAAACGCTGGGGATCGCGTGATCGTGCATTTATTGCCGAGACAACCTATGAAATGGTTCGTTACAAAAGGCTTTATGCGGAAATCGCAGAAGTCAAGGCGCCTTTCAAGAGACAAGACCTTTTTCGAATGTGGGCCGTTTGGGCGGTTTTAAAAGGAATAAAACTACCCGATTGGAAGCAAATCGAACCTACCCCGGAACGTCGCATAAAAGGAAAGTTCGACGAACTTTCGAAAATCAGAAAGTACCGTGAGGCCATTCCTGATTGGATAGATGCCATTTGCTCAAAAGCCCTAGGTGAAAAATTGTGGACGGCGGAAATCGCCGCCTTGAACAAAAAGGCAGAAGTAATTCTTCGTACGAATACTTTAAAAACCTCAAAGGAAAAGCTAAGAAAAGCATTGCTTGACGAGGGCATTGTCACAGAACCTATTAAAGGATATCTTTTGGCACTGCGTCTTCCGGAACGTGCCAATGTCTTCGTAACGGACTCCTTTAAAAAAGGGTATTTCGAAGTTCAGGATGCTTCCTCGCAATTGGTCGCAGAACTGCTTGACGTTAAACCCGGACAGCGCGTAGTAGATACCTGTGCCGGTGCCGGGGGAAAATCTTTGCATCTCGCCGCCCTTATG
>QIJL01000541.1 GCA_003232435.1 Flavobacteriales bacterium
GCCGCCAGATCAACTGTATGCCACTAAGAAAATAGCATCATAATAAACTAAGTAATACCTTTAAACTGTCCTACAGATTGGGAGTATTGTACTCTGTTAGGTTATTAAATAAAAAAAACCGCAATTTAGAATTGCGGCTTCAATTGTTGAGCGTGATCCGGTCTAATTGTTGATTGCGGGATCTTTCATTCCCTCTTCGATCATGCTATAAAACTGATCGATTTTCGGAAGTACAACTATTCTTGTTCTTCTGTTCTTAGATTTCTCTGTCTGGGAAATGGGAACGAATTCCGCCCTACCTGCCGCTGTCATGCGCTTTGGATCAACGCCATAGTCGTTTTGTAGAATGCGAACTACTGCGGTCGCCCTTTTTGCACTCAGGTCCCAATTGTCCAACAAAACACCTTTTCTGTATGGCACGTCATCGGTATGACCTTCGACCATGAATTCGAAATCGGGCTTGTTGTTCACCACTTGGGCAACTTTGCCCAAAACGACTTTGGCCCTGTTTGTAATATTATAGCTTCCGCTACTGAACAATAATTTATCGGATATGGAAACGAACACTACGCCTTTTTCGACGCTGATAGTGATATCCTCATCATCCAAGTTGCCGAGAACACCCTTAAGGCTCTGAACCAATGAAAGGTTTACAGAATCTCTACGCGTTATTGCATTTTGTAACTTGCGTATTGTCAAATCTTTTTCTTGAAGGCTTTCCAAAGATTTTTCAAGATTCTCAGCACCTTTAGTTGTCAAGGTGGTCAAGTTGCCCATGTTGTTGATCAATTCCTGATTGTTGGCCTTTAAAAACGTATTTTGATCTTCCAACGTCTTCAATTTTGAAGAAGCAGCGGCTTTTTCTTCCAAACAACCGTTCAACTTTACAGTTGCCGAGTTCAATAAATCTTGGGCCTCTTTAGCCTGGGCCTCGACTTCTTTGAATTTTTTCTGTGATACACATGACCCTAGCAAAAGTGTCAATCCTAAACAACCTAAAATGATTTTTTTCATAATGATAGTCCTTGTAATTAATGTTTGTTATTTGTTTTGTTCGATGGTTTTGCAATTTGGATGCAAAATTAGATAAACGTAGTTCTAAGCTTTGGCAAAATTAGTTAATCTTTTACTAAAGCACTGAATTTATCTACCTGATGTACGAAGTGAGACCACACAATGGACTTCACTGTGTAGTATTTTATAATAAAATTAGCTTTTTCCCTTTTACGATACATCTTTCTGAACTGCCTATAAAAGCTGAGATGGGCACGTAAAATCGCGAAGCAGTGATTGAGTTTGAATTGTAGTATAAAACGTAGTGCGGCTATACCGTCAAGAACCAATCTCATGAATATGATAACAAATGCCTTTCTTCTGGGTAAATTCTTTGTTATTGAGAAAAGTGAGTTTCTGAAATTGAGATAGGTCTTTTTCGGGTTCATATTGTTTAAGGTAGAACCCCCTAAATGGTAAACGTGCGATTGTGCCGTATAATAAACGACATGCCCCGAATTTTGCGCTCTCCAACAAAGATCGACCTCTTCTTGATGTGCAAAATAATCTTCATCGAAACCACCAAGCTCTTGAAAAACCTCCCTTTTGATGAACATACACGCACCGGTCGCCCAAAATATTTCACGGTCATTGTCGTATTGTCCAGTATCTTTTTCCAAAGCTTGAAAAATTCGTCCCCTGCAGAACGGATAGCCCAGCTGATCAATAAAACCACCTGCTGCACCAGCATACTCAAAGTACTCCCTTTTCCTCAGATCAAGAATCTTGGGTTGAATGATGGCGACTTTTTCCTTTTCTGAAAATATTGTCTCGATAGGGCCCAACCAATTGGGCGTAACTTCTACATCAGAATTCAAAAGACAGTAAATATCGGCATCGATATGTTTGAGCCCATCATTATATCCTTTGGCAAAACCTTCATTTTCAGAGTTTTGTATTATACCAACGGAAGGAAATTTCTCTTTGAGAAATTGAACCGAGTCATCATCAGAGGCATTGTCGACGACATAAATATCAAACCCTTCAGAAAATCGAATGACAGATGGCAAGAATTTCTCCAGCAGTGATTTCCCGTTCCAATTCAATATGACGATTGCGATTTTTGACATTTACGTCATGCCGGATTTAGCTCGGCACCTTTTCAGATAGGTTAGAAGTTGGCAAAGTAAATAAATATCTATGAACTAAGCCTCTTTTTGATTTGCCATTTATATTTTGAATACAAGATTGCACCCTACGGCGTAATTAGTTCGAACCAATCAATTTCAAAATCTGCAGATTTTGAAATTGAAGTCTCACTAAAAATCAGGAATATGTCTCAAAAAAATATACTTTTCTTCTTCATAATCCATTTGACAATAGAAATGTTCAAGGCCGTTCGTTACCATCAAATAGGTTGCCTTTAACTGCAGATTATATTGTGCTATTTGGTCAAAGGTTTGCTGGGTTACCCTTATTTTCGGAGCTTTGCATTCCACCAAAAGATGTATCGATCCATCGGTATTGTAGACCACGATATCATATCTCTTTCGCAGTTCGTTGACCGTCAACTGCTTTTCGACATTGATATGGTCTTTAGGATAGCCTTTGTCAAAAATGAGATAATGCAATGCATGTTGACGAACCCATTCTTCGGGCTGCAGCACAACAAATTTTTTACGGATCACATCAAAAATCTGGACTTTATTTTCGCTACTTTTAAAGCGAAAACCATAAGAAGGAAAGTTAAGTTGATCCACATTGTAAAATTGATGATTTTTTTTGAATGGATGAAGTAAAACGTATCGTTGGTGACATTGGCTCGGGGAACATCAAGCCCATTTATTTTCTTTTTGGGGAGGAGTCTTATTATATCGATAAGGTTGCCGAGTATATTGAAAAAAATGTATTGCAGGAAGAAGAACGTGGTTTCAACCAAATGGTACTTTACGGCAGGGATGTTACTATTGATGATATCGTTTCGAACGCTAAACGTTTTCCTATGATGGCCGAACGCCAGGTTCTTATTGTCAAGGAAGCTCAACATCTGTCGAGGACCATTGAAAATTTAACCGGTTATGTAGAAAATCCTCAGCCTAGTACAGTGCTGGTCATTTGCTATAAATACAAAAAATTGGACAAGCGAAAGAAGCTCTACAAGGCCGTTCAAAAAGCGGGAGTACTATTCGAGAGTAAAAAATTGTATGATAACCAAGTTTCCGATTGGATCCGAAAAACCATGCCGGGTCGTGGCTATACCATTTCGCACAAAGCAGCCATCTTATTAGTAGAGTTTTTAGGTACCGACTTAGGTCGGGTTGACAAGGAACTTGAAAAATTGCAACTGATCCTTCCGAAGGAAACAGAAATTACAGCCGAACATATCGAAGAACATATCGGTATCAGTAAAGACTACAATAATTTTGAACTCAAGAAGGCCATTGGTGAGAGAAATGTGCTCAAGGCCACACGAATAATGAATTACTTTGCCCAAAACCCGAAAGGGAATCCGTTTGTACTGACCATAAGTCTGTTGCAAAGCTTTTTTACACAATTATTGCAGTATCATGGGCTAAGCGATCATTCTCCCAAAAATGTAGCGAGTGCGCTACGTATAAACCCTTATTTTGTAAATGAGTTTCAAACAGCTTCAAAAAATTATCCGATGAAAAAAGTAAGCGGCATTGTTTCAAGCCTTCGAGAATTGGATCTAAAGGGAAAAGGAGTAGGGGCAAACAATATTTCGCAAAGTGATTTGCTAAAAGAGTTGCTAATAAAAATTATCTGACTAAACGAGTTCACTATTTATTATCGATGCTGAACTTACCGGCCCCCATTATTAAAATAGCAACAAGCATTACCAAGTACGATAAAGCCATTTCTTTTCGACCAAAAGGGTCTTGGGCATGTACTATGAATACTGCTGTTAGCATGACTAGTATGGGCGGGATTGTTGCCCAACGTGTTTTAAATCCGATAAGTATTAAAATGGGGCATAAGAACTCGCCAACCACGGCTAAGAATAAAGTGGCGGTAGGGCCGATTCCGATTGGGTCGCCGAACTCGATTTCGCCCTCCCCGATCAATTTTAAAAATTTAGGAACGCCATGGGTCAGTATTAGCGAAGCCGTACCGACTCTTAGAATCGCAAGGCCAAAATCTCTTTTCATTATCATTTTTCGGGGGAATTCGATATAAGACGCAATAATAGATTTTTTTGTTCACAAACCGAAAAAATTCCGAAGAACGGTAATTACCCGATCGGCATCATCGCTTGTAAAAGATAAGGGGGGCTTTATTTTGAGAACGTTGTCGAAAGGCCCATCTGTGCAAATCAGAATATTATTATTTCTCATATAATTCTTAATGTCGGATGCAAGCAGGGTCGCGGGTTCTCCCTTCTCTGTCAAGATTTCTATGCCTAGGAATAATCCGGACCCCCTGACATCGGCAATGCAAGAATAATCTTTTCTAAGATTTTGCAGTTGATCTTTGAAATAATCGCCAACCTGTTTTGCATGTTGTTGTAAACCCTCCTCCTCAATAACGTCGAGAACGGCAAGACCTATTGCACAAGAAACGGGATTCCCCCCAAATGAGCTAAAAAACTCGGGACCTTTTTCAAAGCTTGCTGCTATCTCTGAAGTTGTTATCACCGCACCTATGGGATGACCGTTACCCATCGGCTTTCCTATGACAACCATGTCTGGTTCGACCCCATGCATTTCAAATCCCCAGAAAAAATCTCCCAAACGACCAAAACCCACTTGCACCTCGTCGCTGATGCAAATGCCGCCCTGCTCTCTGATTTTGGGATATACTTCCTTCAAATAACCTTTAGCTAAAGGCACTTGTCCGCCACAGCCCACTATCGGTTCGGCAATAAAAGCCGCTATTTGATTTTTATTTTCATCGATCGTTTGATTGGCAATATCCCCGAAATGAGTACCCGCGGCACCATCATCTTCATACCCGCACTCGAATGCCTTTGGTATGGGTGTCTTAAGAATAAAGCCTATTTGCCCACTGCCCTTTGAACTGGCATACTTGTAATGGCTGACATCAATTGCTAGTTTGGTATTACCGTGATAGCCATGTTCCAAGGCCAGGATTTTATCCTTTTGAGTATGTTGAAACGCCATTCTTAGACCAAGATCTGTTGCCGCGCTGCCCGAATTCACAAAAACAACTTTGCTCAAATCAGATGGGAATTTTGACAACAGTCTTTCAGAATATTCTTGAAGTATGTCATAAACATATCGTGTATTGGTGTTCAATTTGGCAATGGCTCGCTGTCCGGCCCGAACGACCTGGGGGTGGCAGTGACCCGCCAACATGATATTATTGTATGCGTCTAAAAAAGTATTTCCTTCGGAATCGTACATATATTGAAAGGCCGACCGCTGCATCTGAATGGGTCTTTTATAACTCAGGGATAGGGTCTCGCTCAAGTGGTCTTTTCGCTTTTTTAATTGAGATTCAAGAATATTCTTGGTCGTTGCATCAAACCCTGCAGCCGTTCTAAATGTATCTTCGGCCTTGACCGGATTAATGCCGAGCCATTTTCGCAACAACCTCCAAGCGGGTCGTTCACTTATCGTAATGTATTCGGAATCGGGTTTAAGGGTTTTGCTATAAGCTGAATTGCAAACACTTGTGCACAATCTTCCGGCCACTAAATAATAAAGGACCTTTAATTCGATTTCTTCCAAAGGGAATAGTTCACAATATCCTTCGATGACTTCGGAAGCTATTTCCAAGGGGTTTTCCTTTTCCATCATGACATAGGTGATGGCAACGGCGATCTCGTTGACGACCCAAGAGTGACACATGTCGCCGAAGTCGATGATGCCGGAAACCTTTCCATCCTTGGTCAAAACATTCCAATGATTGGCATCATTATGTATAATGCCTTTTCGAAGCAGATCCTGAACAGGATATACTTGTTCATCGAACTGTAAATAGAAGTAATCGACCAGGCTCCGACCCTTTGGATCCGAAATATACTCAAGGTATTTGTAATTGCTTTTGAAATACTGTAGATCCCATTGGGTCTCCTTGGCAAAAATTGCAGCTTGATATGTACGGTGGATGACTTTGTCCATATTGCCTAAAAATGCTCCCAACGATCGGAGCAATTTGGGGGTGTGCTCAACATCCCCGAGAAAACTCCCTTCGACATAACTTAATAATCGATAGATGTGGTTTTTATCGCAAACCAACAATTTGTTGTCGACCGAACTAATGGCCAAGGGAAAGTCGAAGTTTTTTGATGAGGAGAGTAATCGCAAGATTTCATTCTCACAAGTAAGCTGCTCAAAACTCTCTGAGGAATAATCATATTGCTTAAGCACAAAAACAGATTTGCCAGCATCTACCTTGAAATTAGTGCTATCATAGCCTTCCATTTTTGTGAAGTTGGCATTGGTTATTCCGTAGTGCTCTTCAAGTAAGGTCTTCATTTATAGGTTATAATCTAAGAGACTGTTTTGACAAAACTAACTTAGTACAATTGAGTGGATAGAAAAAATAGCTATTGAACTGGTTTAAACTTTCTCTTTTACCTACAAATATCACATTTTGCACCCATATTTCGCCATTTTTGATCACCGTCCGCCATAGGCGGAT
>QIJL01000129.1 GCA_003232435.1 Flavobacteriales bacterium
GTGCCGCATCATGCAAAGGGAAGAAATCAATTCAAAAGAAGAAGAAGAAGAAGAAGAAGAAGAAGGGGAAGAAGCAATCGAGAAACCGCCAGTCGGCTTCCAGCCTTATTCGAATGTGGATGTAAAACGTGAACTAAATTACAAATCAGATATGCCGCCGGCACGCATTATCACGCGCGAATATATCGCCGATATATATAGAACTGTAGGACATCCCGTAGCTTTCTCTTCTCCAGGAACGATCTATCAGTACTTCAAAGGGAAAGTGCCTATGCCTATGATTAAAGAAGCATTAGAGCATGTTGACTCATACACTTTGCATAAGGAATACAAGAAGCCAAATACATATAATCCATATTATGTGTATCGCCGACGGAAGCGATTTCAAGCGGATTTAGTTGACATTGCGGGACTAAAAGAGTCCAATGACGGAATCACATTTCTTCTCATCGTCATTGACATATTTTCTCGGAAAATTTGGTTAGCACCGCTAATTCGAAAAACGGCGGTAGCGACTGAAGACGGACTAAGATCGTGGCTACATGCCATGTCCGCTAGTGATGCAAACAGCCAACCTGAGTCAATATTGACAGATTCAGGAAAAGAATTTGACAATAGGCTAGTGAAATCTTTAATGGAGGAGCAAAATATTCGAATGGACAAGTCCCGAAATGTGCACAAGGCTGCCATTGTAGAACGTGTGAACAAAAGCATTCAAATTTTAATTTATAAATACTTGACAGATCGTGGAGAAACAAGGTACTTGGATGCAATGGCGGATATAGTTTCTACTTACAACAACAGGAAACACCGAACGCTGCAATATTTAACCCCCAACGAAGCGGATAATCCCGCCAATGAATTATTAGTGAGAACAATTCATGTAGAACGTTACTCGGCCATTAACAAGAAAGGAAGAAAGAGATCGGATACCGCTCGGTCCAAGTTTCAAGTAGGTGATGCAGTGCGGATAAAAACACTTGCTCAGGCGCCATCCAGCGCTCGACGTGCTTATGTCGAACAATTCCACGGAGAATATTTTGAAGTAACACATGTTAATCGTCGCATGCCTGTCACAATGTATGATCTGAAATCAATGAATACGGGAGAAGACATTAAGGGAGGATTTTATGCCAATGAACTAGTCGCCGTACGAGGAGATGTATTTAAGATTGAACGCATTCTTCGTACAAAAGGTCAGGGAGAAAATAAGAAGCACTTGATCCGATGGAAACATTTTGATTCACGATGGGACTCGTGGGAAAAAGATAGTGAAATTATTGATCAAACTGCTCCTTCCTCTCATTAACATTATGTGATGCCGTTTCATCAGATCACTTCATTGTCAAATGCTTCATTAAATGTTTATCCTAATAATTCTCTTACTAAATTTATTCATCAACTACCCTTGCCTATTGAGTTTGATCAAACGCAACATCATACAATTGAGCTCAAATCTATCTCTTTAGATTTCAAATTGGAAAACAAAGAAAAAAGTGTCAGTTTCATAAAAATTCATTTGGAAGAACTTGATCCTAGATTGTCTTCCCAAGACGGGGACGGCCAATGTTTAGCTCGCATTCCATTCTCCATCGCCGTCAAGCCTAAGAAACAAGAAGCGGAAGAGGAAGAATCGGAAGAAGAAGAGGAAGAAGAAGAAGATTTCTTTAAACTGTCAGACTGGTGGGAGGCCGTGCATCCTATTGCAATTCCTTTGACACATATTTCGCGTCTTGATAAATTGAGTTATTTCATTACTGATGAAAATAATCAACAACTTGAATTAAAGACAGGCGTGTCTACTGTCATAAACGTGCTTATTTGTGAAATGAAATATCAAGATCATTTTACAATCACATTAAATCCATCCGTGTCAAAAGATTCATTCACTAGAAATGTGAACAATAATTTCTACACATCATTTCCATCCGAGATTAATCTAGGATCTGGCTGGGAAGTAGCGCTACATAGTGTAATTGTGCCATACGGAATACATGTCGAGCCTAAATATGCCGTGACTTACTCAGCCGGCGATACTGTAGAAACAGCGGAGTGGCTCATTGCAGATTACTCGGATGCGGATTTATTTTTTGAACTTAATAGCAAAATACAAGAATGGGGAATGGTATTCTATTATGACTATGATGAAGATGAACAGAACGAACGTGTATTCTTGAGATCAGCCTCCGACGATCATCCAACTCAGCCATGTACTTTAAAAATGAATGATGCGTTATATGAATTCTTCGGTCATAAGGGAGATCGAGGCGTATTTCGTTTCACCGGTGATTGGTTAGACATTGGGCAAACACTCCAAACAAAATCCTCAAGTCAAATTCACGCGGAAAACCGTGTCGATCATCTTGTCCTGTATTGTGACATACTGGCAGACTCCATCATGGGCAATAGAGTTTGCCCACTATTAGACATTTTGTCTTGTGATTCAATTGGATTAACAAAAAGGCATGAAAGTACTCTATATAACGCTCCAAACCTAACATTTCGCCCGGTGGCGAAGGAAATATTCTCAACTATTCATGTGATGATACACACATTAGACGGTAGTCCCGCACCCATCTCGTGTCAGACTCAGAACATTTCAACAACATTGTACTTCCGCCAAAACAAATCAATAATTAACACGTAGGAAAATAAAATATTCCACAACTTTATTGAAACTCTAAATCAATTACTGACTATGAATAAACAACAGTTTTCCTGATCTTGGCAGGTAAACTGCCTGTGTCTTCGTCATCGGACGAGTCCGATTGCGCACCCCGCTTCTTTGCTTTTCCCCGCGAAACACGCGTTTCTTCGACATTTGATTTTCTGATTTTTGGACGAACTTGTTCCTGATCGGACGAGTCTGTGTCGCTTACCGCACGTTTTGTGGCTTTTCCACGCGACCGTGCTTTTTTCCTTTTCTTTTCAAATTCGGATCGTCTACGATTAAGCGCTCTTGTTTGGGCGGCTCGCAATTGTTTGGCAGTCGACCTCCTCCTCGCCTTGGGCGGCTGTTTGTTGCTCTTGGACGGTATATTCCTCTCATCTTCATATTTCGATTCAGTATCAACTTGACTATTCTTTCTAGTTTTTATTCGAGATACTGCTTTCTTTTTTCCCCTATTAAATTTAGCACGTCTCAATTGCTCCGCTTTTACACGAGCAGTTCGTTTTTCTCTTTCAGTTAGTTTCCTAATTTTCTTAAACGATCTACTGACAGATGGGTCAACATGAGTTCGTTTCTTTCCCCGTTCAGTCATGGAAACATCGGTTACATCTTCTTCTTCTTCTTCTTCTGCAGTTTTCCTCACTGTTGATCCAGATCGAAGAGTTGCTAAACGTTCTCGTACAATTTGGGACATCCGTTTCTTATTCTTTAATGAATTTATTTTTTTTAAATCCAAAATCTGATCCACATCTTCATCCCGCGCATGAGAAACCTGAATACGTTTGATTCCGCGATGTTTCTTAGCTTCACTCGGTTTTGTTTTGTCTATGTCCAAAATGTTATCCACATTGTCATCTCGAACATGAGAAACATGAACACGTTTGATTCCACGCTGTTTCTTAGTTTCACTAGGATTTGTTTTGTTGATGACTTCTACTTTGTCACTCACAATTTTATTTAAAAGTCGATTATCCAAATCGTTTAATGGAGGAAAACTAAGTTTTCCCCAATTGGGATCAATATTATCATCTGGAAATGACTGCATTTTATCATCCATAATTCGGTTAAATATTTCTTCTTGCGGTTTAGTGAATGACGGCGAGCGAAGTTTTCCCCAATTAGGATCAAAATTTTGTGAGAAAGCATTTTCTTCCACTTCCTCTTCTTCTGAATGACTTTCAGCGGCCACATCCAGATGCGTTTGGATGGGACTAGATGCAACGGGAGACGAGTGAATGGCTGGCTCAGAATGCTTAGGAACTGAAATCATATCCACATCATTATTGACAAAATTATTTTTAGTTTGCTCTGAAGGTATAGGAATTGACGTCATATCTACATCAGAGTCTTCATCATATTCATCATCTTCATCACTTTCATTGTCAGCCATATTGACATCATTATTATTATTATTTCGCCCGTGCAATTGATTGCGAAGTCTTTTAAGCAGCTTAGCTCTTTCTTTTTCGCGTTCAGTACGCTTTTTCTTTCTCAACTCAGTCACACGATCATTTTTAACATCAGCCCAATCTCGAAGAGGAACAACAGATGCAGTTCTAACATCCACATTTTGGTCGATTAATATATCGGATGTCACATTATTGGATGATGGAGGTGACGATGGTGATATAGCAGAATTATTTGCTGATGTAGATGGAAACGAATTTGCTTGTGGTAAGTTGGGCAAAACCCTTGTTTGATTCTGCGTTCCTGGTGATGCTGATATAGCGGACGAATTTTGCATTCTATCTGATGTATCAACGTTGTTCATAGTTTGTGTTTCGGATGGATATGGTGTTAAATGTGAAAATGAAGAAGCATTCCTAACAGTCTGTGAAGTTTTGCTTGAATCTGATGTAATTCTTGAGGTTGTATTTCTTTTGGAAGATGGTGATGAAGCAATAATATCGGTAGGCTTAATAACAACTTTTCCTCCTTCGCCTATTTCAATATGATTTATTTGTCCACCATTAACATCTCCTTTAATGCTGTCAACAAGCTTAGTATGTTCATCATTCGTGTCATGAAGAGATGAATACTCATCCTTCGAAATAAGATACATGCAGTCATAAAGAGGCATGTTGAAAACGATTTATTTCTTCAAAAGGTTAAGCAAAAGAGGAATGGCTGTGGAAAGAATCAACGCAAGCGGGCCCCCACCAAAAGCGGCTAAAGCATGTTTCTTCGCTTGTCTTTGCTTCTTAGTTTTTGGTGACTTGATAATATTTTTGATAGTTGATTTATTCGCTTTGACACAACACTTAACTTGTTTCCTATTGATTAAACTATTGCCCTGACTCAAAACTGTAGAAACACAGAATCCTAGAGACTGACAGGCGTCATCATCCAAATGATCCACCACTATTTGGCGTTGATACGGTTTAATTTCCTTGAGCACTTGAATCAACGGCAAGTGTTTGCGTACTTTGGCCATAATACATGTTTTGAAATTTCAGTTTCCTCTTTGCATATAATGTCAATTTTTCTTAAACGATCCCCGTTCCGTCTTAGACATCCAAACACGCATAGGCCATTCACGTGGCAAAATATTGCTTCGAAATCGTAACTTATTCTCCGTTTCTTGAATTAAATCAACAAGAAAACAATTATACGCGTCAGCAGTAGCTTCATGATAAGCATCCACAATCCATTTGTAATCGTTAGGTCGAAGTTGTCTTGCTAAATATTGAATTTGAGCGTTCTCTCTCGGATTCTTATGAATATGAATATATTTCACATTCAACGATATTTGACGAGCCAACGGATGAGCGGGGAAAAGACTTTGAAATAGAATAAGTGTTGATGTATTCAAATGTCTGCTAGAAACTGTAACAATTTCTACCAAGTCCTTACTGATATCTGACATGAAATCATCAATGACAAAAATACTTCCACCTTTGTCTTTGAATTTCTTAACAAGCTGAATAAATTCTTCATTTGTGGGCGGCTTGTTTATCCACTGCGTTACAATGTTATCTCTTTTGAGCTGGTCATAAACCGGCTGCCATGTAGCATAGCAGAAAACAATATTTCGAATTTCTCTTCCCCCCTGAAAAATTTCATTTTTCAATCGCAAAATTGCAGCCGTACGAAACGTTTTTCCGCTTCCAGATGGCCCAACAAGAAGATGAGTTGAGCCAGGTCTGAATCTGACATCCATTTTTCGCTTTTCGTTTTTGCTTTTCGTTTTTCACTTTTCGTTTTTCACTTTTCGTTTTTCGTCTTTGCTTTTCACTTTTCGTCTTTGCTTTTCGCTTTTCGCTTTTCGTCTTTGCTTTTCGCTTTTCGCTTTTCGTTTTTCGTCTTTGCTTTTCGCTTTTCGCTTTTCGCTTTTCGTTTTTCGTCTTTCCTTTTCGTTTTTCCCTTCTGCTTTTTC
Organism: Flavobacteriales bacterium; assembly: GCA_003232435.1. GTDB lineage: Bacteria > Bacteroidota > Bacteroidia > Flavobacteriales > Flavobacteriaceae > Aurantibacter_A. The sequence continues at coordinate 6,048 of QIJL01000129.1, forward strand.
TGTTTGCTTTTCTTGTATCTCAATTTTCTTTTTCCTTTTTGCTTTTTCTTGCATCTCAATTTTCTTTTCCTCCACCCTTTCACTTAAACATCCATCAGGCCAGCAAACAAACATGCTTGGGAGAAAATCGAGCAGAAAGTGAGCTCAAAACAAGAGAGGGGGAGAAAATAAATCTGTTTTCAATGGAAAACAAACTGGGGGAAGAAAATAAATCTGTTTTCAGTCGAGAAAAGAAGCAAGTATGTGGATAATTTTCCTGCAAACATGCAAGTCAGTCGAGAAAATAAAAGGGTGAGAGCTTGAAAAAAGAATTCGGTCGAGAAAAATGGAAGATGAGGGGAGATTTTTCGACAGAAAAACAATTTTCGGCTGGAAAGAAAAGTTTTTTCGGCAGAAAAACAAGACAGGGGCGCGAATTTGGAGAGGAGAGGGGAATTTTTCGAGAAAAAAGTAGTGTTTGCACCCAAAGCACCTACAATCTCCTACTACTACTCAGACAGTCAGCTGATGTTCTAGTACAGAATATGGGGGGAAAAACGAATTT
>QIJL01000104.1 GCA_003232435.1 Flavobacteriales bacterium
GTACGTCCATTTGCCCGTTGTTCCGCCATAACAACGAAAGCAGGTGTTTTTAGAAGCTAAAGCGAGATGCGCTAACCTGCCTGCCGGCAGGTTCCCGGGTATTACAACAGTTTAATTTATGAAAAGCAGGCCATAAGCCGGATTCTGTTCCACGCCTAGGGCATGGCCCTTATCATTTATCTAGGTCTTTGGTTGCCCAAAAACTCGATCCGCCTACCCTTCAGCTCGGGCGTGCAGCCCTCGAACACTGATTTACATGGCGTTGCACCGCATAGAGTTTACCTGATTTCACTACAGCCGAACTGTACTTGCTTTCTGTTGCACTTGTCCGCATCTTTCGAAGGACGGGCGTTACCCGCTATACTGCACTATGGTGTCCGGACTTTCCTCCTTGTCCTGAACTTGATTCAGGATCTCTTGAACTTTGTGACAAAATTCAAACAGATGCCGAAACAAGTTCGGCACAAAGCGATAAGGTGGCCTGCTGGCGGTAAAGGTAGGGCAATTGTTGATAAGTAAACATTGAATAGTTCTAAATCGAATAACTAAAAACACTGTGATTTTTATATTTGTATACTAGACAATTCGAAAACTTTAAACAAGTTCAATTTGGAACCTTTTGTAGTATCGGCGCGTAAATATCGCCCCCAGACATTTAAAGATGTTGTGGGTCAAAAGGCCATTACCAATACCTTGACCAATGCAATCGCGAATAACCACCTTGCCCAGGCATTATTATTTACAGGCCCAAGGGGGGTGGGCAAAACTACCTGCGCACGTATTTTGGCCAAAAATATCAATCAAGATGGCAATGTAAGTGAAGATGAAGATTTTGCCTTCAATATTTTCGAGTTGGATGCCGCCTCGAACAATTCGGTCGACGATATTCGAAATTTGACCGATCAGGTTCGCATTCCGCCACAAGTTGGCAAATACAAGGTCTATATTATCGACGAGGTTCATATGCTGTCCCAGGCAGCATTCAATGCTTTTTTAAAGACTTTAGAAGAACCACCAAAGCATGCCATATTTATTTTGGCCACTACAGAGAAGCACAAAATTATTCCCACTATACTTTCGAGATGTCAAATATTTGATTTCAAGAGAATTACCGTAAGCGATGCGACAGAATACTTAAAATATATCGCGGAAAACCAAGGCATCGAAGCCGAAGACGATGCACTGCATATCATCGCCCAAAAAGCTGATGGCGCCATGCGCGACGCACTTTCGATATTCGATCGTGTGGTTAGTTTTTCAGGTAAAAAATTGACACGAAAAGCAGTTACCGAGAATTTGAACGTGCTCGACTACGATACCTATTTTCAAGCTACCGATTTGATCTTAGAGCGTAACATTCCTGATTTATTGGTGCAATTCAATAAAACTTTGGCACTCGGTTTTGACGGTCATCATTTTATTTCGGGTCTGGCGTCTCACTTTCGTGACCTGATGGTATGCCAACATCAACAAACAATTGAACTTTTAGAAGTAGGCGAGACCGCCAAACAACAATACCGCGAGCAATCGAAAAAAACTTCAGCCCAATTTCTCTTAAAGGCAATCGATATCGCAAACGATTGTGATTTAAAGTATCGCACAAGCAAGAACCAAAGGTTGTTGGTAGAACTTACCATGATGAAATTGGCATCCATTGATTTTATGGATGAAAAAAAAAATCCTGAATCGATAGCACTGGCGAATAGTACGATAGATTTGGTGCCAGCCTCGTTTTTCAAGAAAGAAAAACAACTTCCTACAGCGATAAAAATAGAAAAGCCCATCCCTGCAGCCAAAAAAGAAGTTATCCCGACCATCCCTCAGGAATTAAAGGAAGAACCATCCGAAGAATTGCAGGAAGAAATTGAGACCAACTCAGAACCGATAATTGCTGTTGAGACGGAGACATTGACAAAACCCAGTGTCAAAAAAATCAATAAAAATATTCCATCGAAAAAGGTTTCTGGGCTTTCCATTTCAAGTCTTAAGGCAAAAAAAGAGCACGAATTACTGAAAAAAGAAGAAGCGGGGAATAGCGAAGAATTATCAAAAGATCCCTTTAGTGAAGAAGAAATGCGCAACTATTGGACAGATTTTGTGAATAAAATCGATGCCAAGGGGCAAAAAATCATGGCTTCGAACCTTTCGAGCAATGTTCCGAAATTGCAAAAGGGGAATATTATCTGGATCGAGCTGCCCAATAGCACCATGAAGAAAGAGGTCGAACGAGAGCAGTACGATTTAATCGATTATTTGCGCACAAAGCTGAACAACCATCTGATCGACCTAAAAATTACGGTCAACGAGGAAGCTGCTAAAAAATACGCTTTTACGCCAGAGGAGAAATACGAAAAACTTCGGGAAAAGAACCCTGCGATAGACTTATTGCGAAAAGAATTCGATCTGGACCTTTAGAGACTGTTTTGAAATATCTCGTTAGACCTTCTTTCGACCCCAAGTGAACAAGAACATTACCAATGCCAGAATCAAAAGTCCGACTGCTTCCCTACCCTCTTCTATATTTTTAATATCTCCCGCGCCGATTTCAAAACCTTCGAATTTTTCGGGAAAAACGAAAAAACATCCTAACAAACAAAGTATGCCCAGTACCAAAGGAACCGAATAAGGAATCTTGTTCACGGCAATACCAAAAGATACGATTGCGGCTACCCCATAAATTACAATCCACAACAACGGGTCAGGATCATTATATTGTAATATGGCTGATATTATACAAAGGAGACCGAAAATCCATCCGAAGATGATCAAAAATGATTTCATATTGTAAATATAAATATTAAACCGCTAAGTCGGCTTTTAGTCTTGGAGTAAAAGACCTCGCCCTTCGACAGGGTAGACATAAAAGGGTTTTATTGATAAAGTTTTGAAACAGTTGTTGATCTCATTACTTTTGAAAAAATATTCATATCATGCTCGGCTTAAAATTACCTACCGATCCCAGATGGGTCAATATCGTAGAAAAAAACATCGAGGAAATTCTTACGGATCATGCCTATTGTGAACAGAAGGCGGCAAGTATGGCCATTTCTATGATCATCGGTTTCCCTGAGAAGCCCGAACTCGTCAATGCCATGATCGCCTTGGCCCGAGAAGAAATGGGCCATTTTAAAATGGTTCATGATAAAATTACTTCTAGGGGTTGGGTATTAGGTCGTGAGCGTAAAGACTTTTATGTTCTTGAACTGATAAAGTTCTTTCCGAAAGGAGGAAGTAGAAATACACACTTAATTCACAAATTGCTTTATGCTGCATTGATAGAAGCAAGAAGTTGCGAGCGTTTTCACCTGCTCTCGGAAAACATTCAGGACGATGAACTTTCAAAATTCTATAAAGACCTTATGGTCAGTGAAGCGAACCATTATACGATGTTCCTAAAATTTGCCCGTCAATATGGAAATAAGGAAAAAGTCGATCAGAAGTGGCAGGATCTACTGGACTACGAGGCCGAAATCATGAAAAACTTGGGAACCACCGAAACGATGCACGGCTAGTTCTATTATTTATTCATCTTATCGAGATAATAATCATAGGTCGCAAACTGTGATCTGATTTTGGGCTTATCGTTTCTTAGGTAAGCATTATCCTGTTCCTCATTAAAAACTCGTGCCTTTACATTATCGCTCCAGGCAATCTCAAAAGTGTCCAGAATTTCCTTTTTAATATCCTCATCGTAAATCGGGCAGCCAACCTCCAACCTATTTTCAATGTTGCGGGTCATAAAATCGGCCGAAGAAATATACATTTTCGTATCCCCGCCATTACAGAACACAAACAACCTAGGATGCTCCAAGAACTTGTCTACTATACTAATGGCCTTGATATTTTCACTGAGTCCTTTGATACCGGGTATCAAGCAGCAGACGCCCCTTATGATCAATTGTATTTTCACTCCGGCTTGACTGGCCACATATAATTTGTCGATCATTTTATAAGAGGTAAAACTGTTCATCTTTATTTTGATAAAAGCCTCTTTACCGGTAATCGCATTGGCTATTTCTTCATTGATCAATTTCTTGAACTTGCTTTCGGTATAATGTGGAGAAACAATCAGATGCTTGAATTTCTTTATTTTATATGTCGTTTCAAAAAAATCAAAAACCTTGTTCAGTTCTTTTAAGATTGGAGCATGTGCCGTGAAAAGCGTATAGTCGGTATAAATTTTTGCTGTTGATTCGTTGAAATTACCAGTACTCACAAAACCATAGCGTTTTGTGCCTTCATTTTCCTCGCGCTCGATTACACAGATTTTACTATGCACCTTTAATCCGGGAACCCCGAAAATAAGTTTTACTCCTTCTGACTGCATCTCCTCGGCATACACGATATTGGCTTGTTCGTCAAAACGTGCTTGTAATTCTATCTGCACCGTTACTTTCTTGCCGTTCTTTGCCGCATTTATCAAAGCAGTCGCAACCTGCGAATTATTAGCTAGGCGGTAAACGGTCAATTTAATCGTACGAACTTTGGGGTCAAGGGCCGCCTCTCTCAAAAATTTCAAAACGTATGCGAACGTGTGATAAGGAGTGTATTGCAAATAGTCTTTTTCGGCAATCTTTTCAAGCAAGCTCCCTTCCATACTAAGACCGACTACAGGCAAAGCATTGATCTTTTCATACAACAAATCTTGTCTCCCTAGACTGGGGAAGCTCATATAATCCCGTCTGTTATGGTAACGCCCCCCAGGAATGACACTATCCGCATCTTCGATAGCCATTTTTTCTTTCAAAAACTTTAACGTGTCCTTTTCTATACTTTTATCATATACGAATCGTACCGGATCACTGATTTTTCTATGCTCGACGCTAGACGATATTTTTTCGATGAAACTTTTACTCAGGTCATTGTCGATGTCAAGTTCGGCATCTCGGGTAATCTTTATCATATGAGCCGAAATCGACTCGTAATTAAACATATTGAAGATGTGTCTGAGGCAATATCGAATCAAATCGTCAAGGAGAATGATATAGCTTTTTCCATTTTCTTTCGGAAGTTCTACAAATCGCTCGATACCCTTAGGAATTTCTATTAGCGCATACCGCAATTCTCTTCGCTGTTTGAGGTCTTCCGGATTGACGATGACCATTTTAACGGCAAGATATGCGGCCGTATCCTTTAACATAGGGAATTGAGTCACATCGTCAAGAATAATAGTCATCAATTGCGGACTCACATTTCGAATGAAATAATCCTTCACAAAAACCTGTTGGCTTTCGTCGAGCTCGTTTTCTTGTAAAATGTGAATGTTCTGACTTTCCAATTCATCCTCTATATCTCTGAGAATTTCTAGACTTTCGGTTTGTTGTCGGATGACAATTTCCGTAATTTCAGCGAGAAGATCTTTGGCAACATCGCCACCCAAAACACTTTTTACAGACTTTCCCGCATCGAAAATGCGTTTGACCGTAGCATAGCGAACCTTGAAAAATTCATCAAGATTGTTCGAAAAAATCCCCAAAAAACGCAGGCGCTCGATTAGTGGCACATCTTTGTCGGCGCTTTCTTGTAAGACCCTTTCGTTAAATCGCAGCCAGCTTATTTCTCGATTTATGTATTGGTTCTTGGCTTTGATCATGTTCTCAATTGTTTTGGAAAAATAGCTTGAACGGTGGTTCCCTTCGTGATTTTCGACCAGTCATCTATATCGAATTCCAGCTCGACCAAGCCACTTGTCGGAACGTTTTCAATATAGGTATTTCCTAACGAATTGGCAATGTGGGTAAAGGCATGATTGTGGCCGAAAATCATAACTTTTTCCAAATCATTATCCAATTCCTTTATGAACTCCAAAATATAATCCCCAGAAAAATCATAGAGTAAATCCGATACTTGAAACTTGTGAAGCGGAAAACCCAATTCTCGAACAAAGATCATGCAGGTATGTAGTGCCCTATTCGCCGGACTTGAAAAAATGGCTTCGATTTCGCCCCTCTTTGCCACGAATGATGAACTGACCAATTTTGCATCATTGATGCCACGTTCTAGCAACGGACGATCTTTGTCGCCAACCGAATATTCCCAAGATGACTTTCCGTGACGGACGAGTATTAGTTTCTTCATGTACTTATTGAACTGGTTTAAACTTTATAGTTGTTTTAGAAACCCTGAACCAAAGTATGCGGTGGCAGTTGGCAGTAGCAGTCAGTTTCAGGGTTCTTGATCGAATTTCTGTTTACTGCCAACTGCCACTGCACACTATTCTACGGTGCCAGTCTCTCGATTTTCCAATCGAAGTCTTCTTGAAGCGTATATCGAATTCTATCGTGCAGTCGATTAGGTCTTCCTTGCCAAAATTCCATAGAGATCGGTTTTACAATATAACCGCCCCAGTGCTTTGGTCGTTCGATTTCCTTGCCTTCCAATTGCTTTTCCAGTTTTTTTAGTTTCTCCTCTAAAAATTCACGAGAAGGAATGACTTCACTTTGATCGGAAACTATCGCTCCCAATCTACTTCCTTCAGGGCGAGATTCAAAATAACCATCTGAAAGGTTTTCGGCAATTTTTTCTGCACTTCCTTTTATGATAATCTGTCTTTCGAAATGTGGCCAGAAAAAATATACAAACGCCGGGGTTTTGTTCAATGGCCCTGCCCTTCTCACTATCGTAGTTCGTATAAAAAATAAAACCATCTTCTGAATATTTTTTTAGGAGGATGACCCTATTTTTCGGAAATCCATCAGGGCCAATGGTGGAAACCGTCATTGCATTTGGTTCGTCAACACCCTCGGAAGCCTCTACTTCATAAAACCAGGTTTGAAAAAGCTTAGCATCCTCTGTCAAGGCACTTTTCTTATATGACTTTCGGTAATTACCAAGGTCTTTTTCCATTGTAAATCAATCTTTAAACGTAACTAATCAGTGTTGGGAAAAAAGTTAAAATATTGAAAATCAACTTGCCGTTGAATTTAAACGCAAAGTTCGCCAACCCGCCTGACCGGACGGGCAGGCCTGCCTGCCATGCCTACGGCAGGTAAACCGGCAGGCAGGAATCTGCGCAAGGTTCGCAAAGTCATATTATATCGGTTTTAAATACTTTGCGAACCTTGCGATTTTTCCTTGCGCTCCTTGCGTTTAAATTTTCGTTCCGGTACTCAAGAGATCGACTCTAAAACTTGATGCTGATTAGTTACCTTTAAACAAGATAGGTAAAGTTCAGCAAAAGAAAAGGAATCAAAACTGTTTGGGCTAAAATATTTCGAGCAGAAATCAAAATTCAAAAACCTTTCCATCATCGGCCAATTCAACATTTTGAAAAATCGTAGAAGCTTCTTCCTTGAACAATTCAATGGACTTGTATCTGGTGGAATAATGCCCTAGAATCAATTTTCCGACCTGAGCATCCTTGGCGATAGAAGCAGCTTCCTTAGCAGTTGCATGTTTTGTCTTAGCAGATAGGTGCATTTCCGAATCCAAAAAAGTGGATTCATGGTAGAGCCAATCGACATTTTTAATCATCGGCACCAGTTCAGGCTTGTAAGCCGTATCGCTGCAATAGGCGTAACTTTTTGGTTTGGGCGGGTTAAATGTCAACTGCTCGTTCGATATTTTACGACCGTCTTCCAAAGTAACGTCTTTCCCGTTTTTAATATTCTGAAAATAGGCCTTGCCTATTTTGAATTCTGCTACCGCTTCAAAGTTCAATTTACGTTCGCCCATTTTTTCTCGAAAGAGAAATCCATTTGTGTACACTCTATGATCAAGGGGAATCGTCTCGACCGTCACTTTGCTGTCTTCATAAACAAGTTCTTGTTCTTTGGATGTCAACTCATGAAAAATAAGTGGAAAATTCGTCCAAGAATCGCCCAGTTTCAATAACAAGGTAATTGCTTGCTTAATACCTTTTGGGCCATAAAGGTGCATTTCTTTATCCCTACCCAATAACCGGAAGGTAGAAATCAATCCGGGCAACCCGAAAAAATGATCTCCGTGTAAGTGCGAAATGAAAATGTGATTGATCCGAGAAAACTTGATTTTATTTTTTCGAAGCTGTACTTGGGTGCCCTCGCCACAATCGATCAAAAATAGATGGTTCTTGATTTCCAGAACTTGCGAAGTTGGGTTCGTCAGCGTTCTTGGGGTAGCGGCGTAGCAACCCAAAATGGTTAATTTCATTGAATTCATAACTTGCTCTGATAGTTTAGGGCATCATCACTATCAAAGTCACTTTTGAAGGTAAACGCAAAAGGTGTTTCGCCTAGTTTGTTCAAAAGGACAAGGCGTTCTTTGGCTTCCTCCGGTGTGGGATTATGCCCTTCTTTAACGTACCATAGAGCCATAGCCATGTCGGCCATTTTGTGGAACCATTCTTTCTTTCTTTTGAATATTTCGACATGGGCCGATTGATAGGTAAAGTTGAAAAGTGCTTCTTTTGATTCCCAAACGGACATATTGACGATTATATATTCATCATTAAAAACTTTTATCGAAGTGGCGTTATCATCTTCATCTTTAAGTCTCCAAAGAAATCCCATGCTTTCTTCTGCCAGTCGATTTATCCTATCTAAATTCGCCACGAAATCAGACATGACAGGGCTGTCTATTGGGGCCAACATTTTAGCGATATTGATTTGCGCCAAGCAGTAGGTTTTCATATATCGAGATTTCTTTCGATTTCCTCCATTTCAATGATGTCGTGGGCCTCCCGTATCGTAGGTACGACACATACCTCTTCGGGGGCATCAGCATAGCGCACTTTGTTGGTCACTAGAACAAACGACTTCCTTTTTTCGCGATGTTCGTTCGAGATATATAAAAACTCCAAAATGTCATCTGCTTTTAATTTGGAAAAGGAAAAAAGACTAATGATCAAGTGATCGTTCTTTATTTTAGGATAAGCCCTATTCAAGTTTTTGAGAAACTTGGACAAAGAAATATTCTCTTGAAACACAATGGTCGTATTTCCCTTCTTATCAAAGATCATTTTACTTTATTTTGGAAGCCAACA